>JACMRP010000022.1 GCA_014376325.1 Pseudobdellovibrionaceae bacterium | reverse complement strand
CGCGGTGATGGTGAAGCTAGTTCCGGTGTTGCTCGTGTCGTCGGCATTCGTGCAGATGATGACGATCGAAACCCAGTTGCCGCAAGTCGTGCAGCAGGCGATCGAAAAGCAAGACAAGGATGTTAAAGCGACGCTCATCACATTAGAAGTGAAAGACAAAGAAGGCGTTCGCATCGTGATCTTGAAAGAAGGAAAGCAAACAGTGGAAGTCGTGCCTAAAAAAGCCGACGGCACGTTTGACTTTGCCGGACTTCAAGTTCGTCTACGCGACGTGAAAAAAGCAAATCCTGAAGTATTTAAGATCGATCTAGCACCGGATGCCGATGTATCTTACAACGACATCGTGCACGTGATGGACGAAGCTCGCAGAAGTCGCGATACAAATACGCGCTTCCCGATTTTCGACAAGATCAAAAATCAACAGGTTGAAACGGAATACATGTTTCCAGAAGTAACTTTCGCAAACACGATGGAGGGCTAGGAAATGAGACGCAAGTATGAACTTCCGAAGCAAAAAGGCTCCTTCGCGTTGAACATTACTTCAATGACGGACATGTTCACCATCTTGTTGGTGTTCCTGCTTCAAACTTACAATACTTCGGACGTGCAAATCATTCCTGAAAAAGATTTGCGCCTACCCGCTTCTTCGACGACCAATAATCCAGTTGAATCGATCAAGTTGGTCGTGTCGAAAAATTTGGTTAAAATTGGCGACGACAAAATCGCCGACATGAAGGACATGAACTTCGAGGCCAAAGATATCGATCCCAATGATAAGAACTTTATTTTACCGTTGTTCACCGAACTCGAAAAGCTATCTAAAGACGATAAACACAAGGACGATCCCGGCGTTAAAGAAGGCCGCATCCTTTTGCAGGCGGACTCTGGATTGCCGTACTCGGTTTTACGTAAGGTTATGTACACCGCTTCGATGGCTGGATTCCCACAGTTGAAGTTAGTTACTTTGGTTGGAGATTAATATGAGCTCACGTTTTTTCTGTTTAATTATCGCTGCAGGTTTATTGACGAGTCTAGCCCAAGCTAAGTCTAACGACGGCAAAGGACTTCTTCCAGAAGTTCGTATTGGCGAAGGCGGCTCTGAGCTTGAAAATGACAAGAAGGCGCTCACGTCAGAGATCATGATCACTCGCTCTGAAAACAAGGCGATTGAATCATTGCAACGAATGATTAAGCAGCAAAAACCGGGCTCGACCATTCTTGGTGATTTGTACTACCGCCTTGCAGAACTTTACATGCGCAGATCTAAGTCTGGACGTTTCTTCGAAATGAACGTCAACAATCCAGTTATAAAATCGAGCGTCTTCCC
Organism: Pseudobdellovibrionaceae bacterium; assembly: GCA_014376325.1. Next base: position 5,686 of record JACMRP010000022.1, on the reverse strand, counting down.
CGTTCCGAACGAACGCGGTTCCGAAGCCGTCAAACGTGCGATCGCGGTCTATTCCCGCGTCGAAACAGAATTTCCTAAATTTAAAGAAATGGACTCTGTCCTTTTCAACAACGCCTTTGCCCATCAGCAAATCGGAAAAAGCTCAGAAGCAGCCGCGATCTTCGGCCGCCTGGTTGATAAGTTTCCAAAGTCTCCGCTGATAGCCGACGGAACTCTTGCATTAGGAGAGCTTCTGTATGATCAAGGCAAATTCCCCCAAGCCCTTGAGCAATTTTTAAAACTAGAAAAAATGCCAAAGTCCCGCGTGTTTTCTTACGGGATGTATAAAGCTGCTTGGTCTTACTACAATATGAAAGATGCCGATCACGGCATGAAAAAACTGATCCAAGTCGTAAAAACGAATCCACCTTTGAAAGAAGGCGAAGTTCCGAACAACCGTCACAATCTGCGTAAGGAAGCACTTCGCGATTTGACCGTGTTCGTTGGCGACACCTACACTGCTGACAAACTCTACGACTTCTTCTTGACCGTTTGCCAAGACTCAGAAATTGGTCAATCTATGATCGACCTTGCTAAACTTTACGAATCCCACAGTCGTCAAAAAGAAATGGGCATCTTCCTCGGTGAGTTCATCGAAAAGAATCCGACCAATCCGCACGTTCTGAAGGCGCATCTGTATTTGGTTAACGCCAACGAAGACTTAAAACTTCGCGACAAAGTGATCGGACATCTGCAAGCTTCCAGCGAACTTTGTAAATCGGATTCCCCATGGCGTACCGCACAGAAAGTCGAAGACGCAGCCGACGCTTGCGAAAAAGACTTCCGCCGCGAATCTCTGGAGATCGCAAAAAAATGGTGGGAGATCTGGCTTAAAAACAAACAAAACGTGGCTTTCTCTGACCTAACTCAGAAGTCATTCCGCTTGATCCTTGAAAATGAAGATCAGGCGAAGCCAGACTTAAAAACTCACTTCGCTTTGGGCGAACTACTGTTCCAGCTCGGCAAGTACGATGACGCAAGCAAAGAATACAAATTCGTTGGCGATCGCGCACAAGAGCCCGTTATGCAGCATGATTCAAATTACGGCGCTTTGTACTCTATCGAAAAGGCATTAGAAAAATCGAAAGACAAAGACCCCTCCCGCAATGCTCTTCGCAAAGAACTTGCGATGAACTACTTAACTAAAAATCCAACTGGCAAACACGCTCAGAACGTTCGTTTTAAGCTTGGCCACATCGCGTACGAAGAAGCAAATTACGTGGATGCTGACAAATGGCTGCGCCCGATCGCTGAAACTAGCAAAGATGAAACGCTGAAGAAAAAAGCCGAAGACTTAATCTTAGACATGCTGAACATGAAAAAGGACTACGTCGGACTTCAGAAGTTTTCTAAAAAGATCTTGGCGTCCAATACGACCGACGACCGCAAAAAAGGCATGACCAAAATTTTGGAAGAGTCGAGCTTTGCCGAAATCCAGGATTTCTCTAAGACTGCGGACGCAATGGCTTCAGCGCGTAAGCTAATCGACTTCGCGAAAGATCACGAAAACTCTCCGCTTGCTAAAGACTCCTTGTGGCAGGCGCTCAGCATGCTCTACGCAAACGGACGTCAGTTCGAAGGCGCGGAATTAAGTCTGCAATACGCTAAAAAATATCCAGACGACAAACGCACTCTTGATGGTTTGAAAGATGCGGCCCGCTCTTTTGCCGAAATCGGCCAGTTACTTCGCGCCGCAGATACTTTAAAGCTGATCGCGGATATGGATAAGAAAAACGCCAACGCCCACATGGAAATGGCCGCGGACTTCTTACGCTTAGAAAGCCGTACTAAAGAAGCTCGCGATATCTATACAAAACTGATGTCAACCATGGACAATAAAAACCAAGCACGCATGATCACGAAAATCATGCTCACGTACGGTTCGAATTCCAACCATCCTGAGTACCAAAAACTTCAAGAGAAGATTTTGGCCATCAATATGGAGCCGTACGCGACCCAAATCTTGAACGATCGCGCTGAAAGATTGTTACTTGCCGGCAAAAAAACTGAAGCTTTCGAAGTATCGCGCAAAATTATGGGCCGCAGTATTCCGAGCGAAGACAAGGCACCTGCCCGTTTAGTTCAAGCGCAGATCTTAGAATCAGAACTTGCTTCCCAGAGCGTAAAAGCCCGCATCGAAAAGTTCGCTTTCGTTCTTGAAATGAAGACCGAAAAGTTGAACAAGGTGCAGACCGCGTATTTGAACGCAATGTCGCTCAGCAAAGAAGAAAAAATCGTTCGTAAAGCTTTGGCTGGTCTAGACCGTTGTTACGCAAATTATATTTCTAGTCTTCAGAACATGCCGATGCCAGGCGGTTTGCAGGAAGCGGAACGCGCAGCAGTGAAAGAGGCTTTAACTAAGCTTACGGCACCGATTCAGGCTAAGAAAACGGACAACGAAGCTAAACTGAAATCGATGGTTGTTGCCCGCGCGACGGATGGTAAAGATCGTGATTACTCAGAACTGAATCCAGAGGCGACCATTTCACCGGCAGTAAATTATCCGCAGGCTTTCATGTTCGAGGCTTACCTAACGAACCGCACGGACATGGCCCTTTCTAGAGTGACGAAGGCACAGGCTAAGGCCTGTAACCGTAGCTTCGCGACGAAAGACGCAAAGATCCAAGGTATTCTTGAAATGGCGAACAACTGCTACGTTTCAAAACAGTACGACGTGACAGAGAAGCTATCGCTAGAGCTAGCTAAATTCAAAGAGACTCGCCCATTAGGCCTTTATTACTTGAGCTTGGCGTCGGATGCTCGCGATCAAAAAGAGAAGGCCCTGTGGCTTGCTGATGAGCTGATGAAGTCTCAGCCTGAGAATCCGCTCGTTATTTACCAAAAAGGTCGTTTGATGTACCAGCTAGAAGATATCAACGCGGCGATTCCGTTTTTCGCCAAAGTTGTAGACATGAACATAGGTTCGTCAGAAATGTCGACTTTCGCTGCAGTAAAATCATACACTGAAAAGGATTTCATCACCTCGACCGAGAACTTCTCGAAACTAGCCCAGGACCAGGTATATACTTATAATGTAGGACCTTTGTTCAGCGAGGCATGGGCGCAACGCGGGGAAACTCAAAAAGCGCTTCAGTTAATCTCGGAATTATCCGCTAAGAAGAAGGATAACGTGGAGATTCTGTTACAGCAGGCCCACTTGATCGAAAGTTACAAATCGAGCGAACTCGCGACGGCCCAACAGATCTACGAACGCGTTGGGAAGATTACGACGAAGCCAGATTTGAAAGAATGGATTGGCAAGAAGTTAACTTACTTAAAGGGCCAGACGTCACCGACCCCAGGGAAAGTGACTCAACTAGAAGGACAGTAAGACGAATGAATAGGAACTGATAGCAAATTTTATATTTTAGACTTAACAAATATTGAACGTGGATCCGCTTCGGGCGGAACAAACTACAGACAAAGTCGCACTGCATGTAATACCGAAGACTTGATTTGGAGGAACAATTGAAAACGTTAATCATTGGATTAATCGTTGTCTTAGGGTGCGTGGGTGCGGAAGCCAAAACGAAATCAATTCGCAAAGTTCAGGAAGTGAACTTCGGCGAGATGAATCTCAAAGGGACTATCCGAAATCCAGATGGCGCGTATCTAGTACAGAAGAAGGGCATTAAATTTATGCCACTTTATGACGTACAAAAAGATATGGACGTCCGGATTCGTGAATCCAGTCTCTACCTAAGATAATTACATTTTTGTTGAATTAAGTATTAGGGGATTTTTTCTCTACGAAGGTTGTACGTATGAATACTTTGATCATTAAGCAGTCCCTGTCAAACGGGACCACTAAAACCTGGAAACTTCGCTCTTCACAGCCGGTGTACACTTTCGGCGGTTCAAGAATGGCGGACGTTATTTCGATTTCTCCTTCGTCCCGCGGGATGCAAGGAACTTTCGAATTCCGTGACGGCTCTTGGTTTTACATCGACATGTCTATGGATGGCGTCATGAATGGCGTTGCTCCGGAAGTACGCATCGATGGTGAAAAAACTTTTCAAATCGCGAATTCAACTCTGCACATGACGTCGCTCATTCGCGAGTCTCAGCTGTACCCTCGCCTGGAGGGCAGCGAACATCCAAGCGATGGCGTAAAAAAACCTTACCAATTGTTTTTAGTAAAGCTGCACGACAAAGTCATCGAAACTCGCATCGTTCCGATGGGCAAAAGCTTCATCCCGGAAATGGCGATTACTAAAAAAGTCATCCCTGCGAAAGATTCTACGACTTGGTTGCAATACACTCTGGACCAATATCAAGTGCGCCAAAAAACCGTTTACTTGACCAGCGAAGAAGCAATGAACAAGATCCCGACCGCGCAATTGGTGGACGGCGATACCAAAAAGGGTTTGGGTTTATTATTCTTATTCGCACTTCTGATCGGCGGCGTAAGTTTTATGGCTCCGAAAAAACAGGACATGGTGTTAGTGGCGCCTCCTCCTCCAGCACAAAAAATTATCGTTCGTACTGACTTGAAAAAACGTCCACGACCTGCGGAAAGCAAACCGACGGCGGCTCAGCATAAAGTCGCTTCTGCACCGGCCGCAATGGGCGAAGGCAAAGTTGCGAATATGTTGAAAGCAGTTTCAGATCCCCGCCTTTCGCGATTGATCGGAAAAGTTTCCGCACAAGCAGCAAAAAGCGCCAACGTGATCGTATCGAACGGCATCAAAGCAGGTTCGGGCGTCAGCGGTCGCGCGTTGGCTGCAATCGGCAACATGGATAAATCGGGCCGTGACTATGGAACGGATTCAACCATGAAGGGCGTGATGATTTCGACTGCCGGTAAAGGTGGCGGTAAAAACACAGCAGGTATCGGCGGACTAGGTGCAGGTGCTACCGGTAGCGGCGGCGTCGGCCTGATCGAAGAAGAAAGTGAAATCGTCGGCGGTCTAGACCGCGAAGTGATCGCACAGTACATCAAGTCGCAATTAGGACAGATCTTGTATTGCTACGAAAGACAGTTAAGCGCGAGCCCCGAGTTGTTCGGCAAGGTCGCGGTTCGATTTACAATTGCAGGAACGGGGTCTGTGGAAACACAGGCTATCGGAGATACGACACTTAAAAACGCGACCGTTGAGGGATGTATCCTTAATAAGGTAGCGAAATGGAAGTTCCCTGCCCCACAGGGCGGAACAAAAGTGCTCGTGACCTACCCGTTCCTATTTAAGAGTACAAACTAACACGGAGGACCACCTTACATGAAAACTCTCGCACTCACGTTGCTGCTACTAGGGAGTTCACTAGCGCACGCACAAACAAATGCTCCAGCCGCTGCTCCAAAAGCTACGAACTCGGGCTCTGATAAACTCGACATTAAAAAACTCGAGCAAAAGTATTGGTCTGCAAAAGACGATGATTTTGCCGTCGTTCAAAATCGTACTTACACGAAAGCGAAGCGTTACTTCCTTTCCGTGAATGCGGGCGTGCCATTCAACGACCCGTTTGTTGCGGGTACTTTGTACGGAGCTAACTTCGGTTACTTCTTTAACGAACGTTGGGGTTTAGACGTAGAATATAAATCTGGTAGCTTGAAAGACAACGATGCGACTGCATTGTTCCAAAGTCGTTATGGGGTCTATCCCGATCACAACGTATTCCAATCGTCGCAGATTTTATCTGGAACATT
>JACMRP010000208.1 GCA_014376325.1 Pseudobdellovibrionaceae bacterium | reverse complement strand
GGGAACTCGTCATTATCGGTCAGCATCGCAACGTGGGCGTTGTCGACTTTCTCTGCAAAACTCATTTCGGCAAGCACTTTGGCCGGTCCCATTGCTAAAAGTGATGCAAGGCTCAAACCCGATTTCAGAAAAAGACGACGACGCATAAACTCTCCTAGAAATTGAAACTAATAATCTCTCAAAGAACTAGGAAGCACTAAGGGTGCCAGCTCAAAGGTTTTTCAATCCGTGAAATTCCGGGGACTTAGCAGTTTTATTCGAAGCCCCGATAGCGGATCGTTCCGACCTGCCAAAGTTTGGCAATCAAGTTTGAATTTTATGACAGGAGGGCGGCGTCTCATTCTGAGGATTGCTGAAAGCTGTTATTTACAAGGCGGCAGAACGTACTTATTTTGTAGCCAACCGTTTTCGTCGATCTGTTCCGCGTAGAGTAGTGGCGCCCGTCTCGACGGCCTGGGAAGGCGCGAACGTTTGACAATGCGGGGTCGTAATCCAGACTGCTGAGTTCCTGCTTTGCGGATTCGTGATTGCCGTATTAACAGACCGGTCGCTCGTCTTTATCGAACTGAATTTGCGACGAAGCTTTCGCGAAAGCCGCTGCCAGAAGTAACGCTAGAATGATAATTGAAAATCTCATGAAGACCCTTTCAAAAATGTGTTCGAATTAAACACTTAGTAAAACAGGTCTTGGCAGAACGGTAATGCGTAAGGCAGCACTTATCATGCTGCCAGAGCATAAGGCGAACTAGTTAGAAAAGCCGATCAATTCGACTTGGGTAGAGCCCATGACGTTCACTGCGGGATTGATCATGACGAGGGCGGGAACGGTCGTGACTTCGGCGTCTTTGGGATTTTTGCCGATGCCAAAAACTTTCACCGAAGTCGGCATCGTCTTAGATTTTGGCTTCGTACGGAAGGGATGAGTCCCCCATGCCTTCAAACAACTGGACAGATGGGTGAGCTGGATGGGCATCAATGAATAGGTTTGAATTCAATCTTTTCAATCTCTAGTTCTTCTTCTCCACGAGGCGTCTCTAGGACCACAACGTCACCGACGCACGATTGCAATAACGCCTTAGAAATAGGCGAAATCCAGCTGATTTTACCTGCAGCGAAGTCCGTTTCGTCAACGCCAACGATGCGGTAGATTTTGCGCTCGTCTTTTTCGTCGACGACCGTGACCGTTGCGCCAAATAAAACTTTTCCAGGCGGTTGATCCATCGGATCGATGACTTCCGCAAGATCAATATGCTTACGGATCAAACGTGCGCGGCGATCCGAGTCCGCGCCCTCCGCCAACTCGTCCAACTTCTGCTTTAATTGTTCAAGTCCTCCGGGAGTGATGTAATTTTTTGCGGAGCCGCCCAGGCCAGAAATCATCTCGTCCGCAACTGGGTCGAAATCTAAATCGGTCATATCAATTGCGTCGACGTCATCTTTAACGAATGCTTTACTCATTGGGTGCCTTCCTTAGTGAGTTGGAGTTATAACCGAAGCTGTTGCCGAACATAAGTTATCAGCAAGAAGGTATCGTCACATGTTGCTGCGAGATCAAAAAGGTTACCTCTTAGACAACCACGCCGGGGATGGGGGAGATTCCGCAAATCGCGCGGGACTCTCCGAACTTTTTGGTTTGGCGGCGGAGCCGCTTGCGGATTACGAAATCGGCCTTACCGGGAAGCTCGTCCGTCATCCCAGCCAGTTCCCTTGGAACAATCCAAAAAATTTCACTCGCGACCAACTGATCCCTTTTGCGGCAGGGCTTTGGCAAAGTCATCAGACGGCTCTGGCGCGGAGAATTTTCTGGTCCCGGGCGCGGCGTCTTTTCTTTTCTCAAAGTACGGAGCGCGATATTCCGGGCTCTAAAAAATTTCCGTGGCCGCATCAGTTTATAAATGACGGCGGACAACTCGAAACAAGGCGATTCGACTTCGCGGATCCCCTGATGCCGGATGCGATCTGGCATCTTATCCTGTGCGCCCGGCTTAAACCACTTTACTGGTTTGGCCTGATCGGTGCCCCGTGGTTGTTTCTTTCCGTCGTCGGTCATTGTTTGTTGAGTAAGAGTGACGATGAAGGGCAGATCATCGCGCAAGCGGTCGTCGGCGGACGTGGCTTCATTAAGCTGTACAAAAAACTGAAGCCCGATTGGCAAGACTCTTTAGAACGCTACTGGTGCGGTTGGCGCAACATGCCCGAGATGGCTCAAGCCATCAAAACGAAGTTCTAATAAAAATCCTGTGCGCCTTTATGTGATTTAATTTATTATATCGACATGTACACCCTCCGCCCCTATCAGCAAGACGCTGTCCAAGCGACGCTCCGGCATTTTCGACATGAGCGCTCGCCGGCGGTCGTCGTCCTGCCCACCGGCGCGGGTAAAAGTTTAGTGATCGCGGAACTTGCCCGCATCGCGAAGGGCCGCGTTCTGATCCTGGCCCACGTTCGCGAACTGGTTGAGCAGAATCACGCAAAGTATATTTCTTTAGGCTTAGATGCCGGAATATATTCTGCGGGACTAGAGCGGAAAGAGTCCCATCAGAAAACGATCTTCGGCAGCATTCAGTCAATCGCGCGCGCACCGGAAGACCTCTTTCAGAATTTTTCATTGCTAGTTATTGATGAGTGTCACCGCGTTTCTACCGAAGAGGGCACGCAGTACTTCCAAGTTATCTCGAGGTTGCAAAAGTTAAACCCCGAACTTTGCGTGCTCGGCCTGACGGCGACTCCTTACCGCCTTGGATACGGGTGGATTTACGAATACAATCTTTCCAAAAAAATGCGGAAAACCGAAGAGGAAAGATTTTTTAAAAAGTGCGTTTTTGATTTGCCAACTCGGTACATGATAAAAAACGGCTACCTGACGCCGCCAATTAAAATCGACTCCCCGGTTGCGAGCTACGACTTTTCAAGTCTAAAACTCCACGGCCAGCACTACGTCACCGCCGAAATTGAAAAACTTCTGCAAGATCAAAAGCGAATCACTCCGGTGATTATCCAAAACATTGTGCAGATGTCTCGGGACCGGGAAGGAGTTATGATATTTACCTCTTCGGTCAATCACGCAAAAGAAATCATGCGGTCCTTGCCGCCTTACGTTTCGGCGTTGGTGGTCGGCGAAACGGAAGATCGTGACCGCGACGAAATCATCGCCGCATTCAAAGCGCGCAAATTAAAGTTTCTGGTGAACGTATCGGTATTAACCACGGGATTCGACGCCCCCCACGTGGACGTCATCGCGATCTTGCGCCCAACCGAATCCGCAAGCTTGTACCAGCAAATTATCGGCCGCGGTCTTCGCCTAAGTCCCGGCAAAGTCGACTGCCTGGTCCTTGATTACACTGGACAAGATCACGATATTTTTTCTCCGGACATCGAAGAACGTAGGCCCGCGACGAACGCGGTGATCGTCAACGTCCGATGCCCGAAATGCGGATTGGAAAATAAATTTTGGGGAATTCAGAATGCGGATGGCTTCGTTGAAGAACACTTTGGTCGAAAGTGCAAAGGGGCCTGGGAAGATCCAGAGACGCAAAAACTTATCGAATGCGGATACCGCTTTAGATTTAAGCGCTGCGATCAATGCGGAGAAGAAAACGACATCGCGGCCAGAATCTGTCATGCGTGCGAGCATATTCTCGTTGATAACGATAAAAAACTAAAAGAAGCGATGTCCCTGAAAGATGCGCACGTCATGCGCGTCGATTCCATGGCGTTTGAATCAACGACCGATAAAAAAGGCCAGCCGCGACTGGAAGTTTGCTACTTCGATGCGGACGCGAACGTGTTAAAGGAATATTTTTATATAAACTCGACGGAAAGTCGCCGCGCTTTTTATTTTAATTTTATAAGGATGCACAATCGGCTTCCCGAAAAGACTTTAAAAGTCCAATCGCCCGCGGACGCTTTAAATTTGCAGTCTTATTTTCGTAAGCCTTTGTTCGTGATTGCGCGCAAGAACAAACTTTTCTGGAATATCCGTGAAAAAATCTTTGAGTGATTTTTGGAACTCGTTGTTGCTGACTAGCGCGCCCAGATTAAAATGCGTTGAAACGGATAAAAGAAAGGCCTCTCGTCGGCAAGTTCCTCAAACAATCGCTTACGGAATTCTTCGGTAAACTCCTCGAAGTCGCTTTTGCTCAACCGGCTTTCGAAGTAGGTCAAAAGCGTGCCGCGCACCCATTCGATCACTCCATCGCGCGATTCAAGCACGTGTCCGTAGACTCGTAAGTTCACCTTTTGTTCGACGAAGCCCAACTTAAACAGCAAACTCGCATACTGCTCGACGGAGGGCATGGATTCTATTTTTCCGTAAACTTCCCCGTTTAATTTTTTGAGCCACTTTTCTTCGGCGCTCATTCGTCGTGCGAGTACGTGGGTGGCGTAATTGTGATTCATCGGCATCTGCACGGCCAGTTGGCCACCGGCCTTCAAACTTTCCCGAAGGTGGAGGAATATTCCCGCATGGTCGGAGCACCACTGGATCGCGGCATTTGAAAAAACAACTTCGAACTGATTCGGTTCGCGCCACTGCGAAATATCCTGCTTCTGGAAAGTAAGTCCCCGTCCCGCAAAGGCTTTGGCCTTGTCTAACATCTGATCCGAAGAATCTATTCCCAGCGTTGATGCCGCTTTCATGTAGCGATGGAGTTCCGCCGTCAGTTCGCCCGTTCCGCAGCCGAGATCCACCACGCGCGCAGCTTCCGAAGGCTCTAACATCGACATCAAATCGTAAAAGGGCTGCGACCGCTGATTTTTAAGTTTTTCGTGCTGATCGAGATTCTAGGAATATTTTTTTTCATTCATGCACGCGAGATTATTTTAAGCTGTGCCTTTGGCTAGCAGAGTGCGCCCGTAAGTTAGCTCCACAAAATCTCCCAATCCGCGGACGACATGCCTTTCAGTCTTTGCGTGCGGTACCGAATCTTGCCGAGCGCCTCTTGCTCGTTCAACTGGATGTAATTCTTGGTGGTTTGGTAATTCCTGTG
>JACMRP010000207.1 GCA_014376325.1 Pseudobdellovibrionaceae bacterium | reverse complement strand
TCAAGTTCGCCCCAGGTGCCGCGCATCGATTCAATAATTTTAGATAACAATAATTTTTCACGTAGTAATTTGGCAGACTCCGAACTCGATAAAAGCAAAGAATTTTCTAACTGCAAATCTAGCCTGGCGATGTCGCCGACCAAACGCTGGAGCACCGGATTTTTTTGCTGAATGTTGTCTTCTTCAAGAATTTCCGCTTGCAGTCTTAAACGTGTGATCGAAGTTTTGATGTCGTGGCTAAACGTTGCGAAGAAGGTTTGCAGCTGTTCGTGACGGCGCTGATCGCGGTAAGACAAAAAGAACAAAGATCCTCCGCCCATAACGACGGTCGCGATCAAGATACTGCCTTCCCACATCAGCATGCGGTGTTTTTTATAAATCTGCTCCGGAGAATCGTGCGAATTGAGTCCGTAGACCCACCACCAACCGACCATCGAAACGGTGAATAAACACCAAACGACGGCTAGGAAGGTTTTTATTTTTCCGCTCCGGATCCCCTTTTGCCTCACGCAAAAACCTCTTGGGCCGCGTGGATAATTTTTTCGGCAGCTTGGGTCAGAATGCCTTCGGTGTGGGCCATCGAAATAAAACCGACCTCGTAAGCGTTCGGCGCAAGATAAATGCCCTTGTCTAAACATTTCAGAAATATTTTTTTGAAATTATCGGCCTGGCCTTGCGGAATTTGCGTGATTGCGCGAATTGGCTCATCAACGATTCCGTGAATCCAAAACAGCGAACTATGATGGCTGATTTGTACCGGAGCGTTCATTTCGGCGAAACCCTTTTGGAGGACGTCACAAAACTGCGCGGTCCTCTGGTTCAATACATTCCAACCATCAAGCGATTTCATTTTTTGTAGAGTTTTGAGTCCCGCCTTCATGCCGACCGGATTTGCGCTCAACGTACCGGCTTGATAGACGTCGCCCAGTGGGGCCACCAAATCCATCAAGTCTTTGCGACCGGCGTAACATCCCACCGGAAATCCGCCACCGATCACTTTTCCGTAAGTTACTAAATCGGGCTTGATGCCGGTCAGTTCGACCATTCCGCCAAACGCGGTTCTGAATCCAGAGATCACTTCATCAAAAATCAACAGGGCGCCGTACTTTTGACAAAGCGACTGAAGCTCTTTTAAGAACTCTTGGCGTTGTACCAGTAAACCGTAATTTGCCGGTAAAGGTTCGATAATAACGGCTGCAATGTCTTTGCCTTGGACTTTGAAGACCTCGCGCATTTTTTCAATATCGTCTAACGGAGTTACTAAGGTCATCGCGGCGATCGCTTCCGGAACGCCCGCGCTGCTCGAAGCCGAATCGCCCGCTAGACCACTGCCGGCCTTCACCAACAACTGATCCGCATGTCCGTGGTAACAACCGTCGAACTTTAAAATTTTATCTCGTTTGGTCGCGGCTCGGGCGACGCGCAAAGCGCTCATGACCGCTTCCGTTCCGGAAGATACGAATCTTAGCCTTTCAACCCACGGAAGATTTTGGGTCATCCACTCTGCAAGCTCGAGCGAATAAATTTCACAGGCTCCGAACGTCCATGCCGTGTCGATCATTTCGTGAACGTGTGCTTTAACGTCCGGGTCCTGATGCCCTAAGATAAGCGGGCCAAAGCTCTGGCAGAAGTCGATGTACTCTTTGCCTTCGACACTGGTTAAATACGCGCCGTTCGCTTTCTTAAAAAATATTGGATGACGATCCATCCCCTTGAACGAACGCACAGGAGAATGCACTCCACCCGGGGCCACTTTTTTTGAACGCTCAAAAAGTTCTAACGACTGCATGACTTTCTCCAATCCTCTTCATCCAAATAAACTTCGATCGAGGCCTCGGGGCCTAATTTGTCTCGTAAAATTTTATACGTGTTTCCGGGCCCGCAGAAATGATTTTTTTCTTTTAGCGCCAAATCCTTGGCGAGGGCGGCCAAGAACTGGGACCCGCTGTGCCAATAGAAAGCTTCGCGCTTGCCGATCGCCCAGGCATCGGTCGAAATTGCGATCTGGTACGTGGCAACCGTCTTCATTCTTGAGGTTTCGTCAGCGGCACCTTGGTGAGTCAGCTTCGTCCACAGAACCGGGCTCCCATTGAGTGCGTCGACTCTGGGATCTTCGATTTCGCCGAGACTTTCGCTCGAACCGTGGACCCAAAGTCCTTCGGCCGCCAAAGCTTCCCAGGTTCGCAGTCCCGCAGTCCACAAAAGTCCAATCGGATAAAGCCCAGCGGGTTTTGCTTCCGACTTCGTGATGTATAAAGCCGCGTCCTTAGGGACAACAACATTCGGCAAATCTGTTCGGCTGACGTGTAGCTCTTTAGAGCTTCCCATTTGTTCTGCGGAAAACTTAGAATCTACATCCCTATCTTGGATAGTTCTTTGATTCAAAACTTGGCCTGCATCCGTCAGTCCTTTTAGAAAATATAATTCTCCGTAAGGCCTTTTCAAAATCGCGACGCCGATTTTTTGATGACAGCCGCCGCCGAAGCTCGCAAGCACATCGCGCTCTTTTTGAGCTGAGGTAAATGTCTCTGGGCAGTCGATGGTCTTCAGGAACGGCAGCAAATCATCGCGGCCGTTTTTGATTTCGATCGCTAAAGCCCCCTGGGCCGCGGCGTTTGGATTGACGGAAAGGGGCAGCGCCATCCAGTTCAATTCTTGTAAACATGCTCGCAAATAATTTTTGGTTTCAGCGAATTCTGGCTCTTCGACCGTCAGCAAACGATCGATGGCCGCTTTCGCAACGATGAGCGCGCTGACGTCGGGGTCTTCCATCATTTTCCGCACGCGCGTTTGGATGTTTCCGCGGACGTTACAGAACTCAACGGACCGCAATCCGTATGGCATGTGCGTCTTTAAAAAATTCTCCAGATTGTACGCACGACGCGGAGAAGAACTGAAAACTTTCAAATGTTTGCTGGATCGGACTTTATCAGCATCGTTTTTTTTAAACAGCAACAGATCGCGCTGATCTGCCCGGGACATCGTCGCCACGATCTGCGTGCCGACCCGGGGCGCCGTGGGCAGATCCTTCCAGGAGTGAACGACCAGGTCGGTATTCCCGTCCAGAAGATCCTGAACGAAGTCCTCGGTGAACACGCCTTTTTCGGGCATGCGCCAAAGCGGATCGGTCAGATTTTTATCACCGAGGGATTCACGAAAGTTGTATTGGATTTCTAATTCTGCAAACTTTTTTTTTAGAGCGTTGCCTACTTGGTAAGCCTGCAGCCTCGCAAGATCACTCTTGCGCGCTGAAATTTTTAGACGCACAGAT
>JACMRP010000206.1 GCA_014376325.1 Pseudobdellovibrionaceae bacterium | reverse complement strand
TCAAAACGGTCCGCGATATCTTCCGGAGATGCTTCGAGTTCTTGATCTTCCGCGATCTCTTGCTCGATTTCTTCTTGAAGCTCGTCTTCGTCCTGCATGATTTCGTACTGGCGTTGCCACCACAAGCCCACCGCGATCACGGATCGCAGCGAAGAAAACGCGTAAGGCTCAAAATCAAAGCGCTCACAGAAGACGGCAAAACCTTTTTTGAGGAGCTCCGGATCGACTGGCTCAAAAAATAAAGTTTCGTCAAATTCATTTTCCGTCAGCGATACGCCGAGCTTCATCATCGAATCAAAAACCATCAAACTCGAGAATGGACCGACGGTGTGCGTTTCATCCTGCTGTGGCGAAACCGAATTGAGTTCTCGATTGAAGAAAACTAACTTTCGCAAACCCTTCTTCAAGCTGATGTTGTACCGTGGATTCAATCGCTTGATTTCGTCCGTTTCTAAGATCGCGCTTTCGAGTGGACTTCCGCACGTTGTTACCTGCAGGTCCCAAGCTTGGGTCAGCATTTCTAACTTTCGAGAGTCGCGATTCTTCTGACCGCGGAAATAACTGTTCACTCGACTGTGCAGCGACGTCGCCTTGCCGACGTACAAAACTTCGCCCCACTGACTAATGAAGCGGTAAACCCCCGGTTGATCCGGCAGGCTAAGGCGCTTTTCTTTCGCCATTGGGTATTCGTATTTTTTAACAACCTTCTTCGGTTTTTCCGCAAGCCAGGTTTCAAGATCGTTCATCGTCCGGATATTTTGTGTAGCAAGCTCCGCAGTTAGGCCACGCCAGATAAATCTTGTTGCCTCGACGTGAGTGGTGCCGCGTTTCAATTCGCCAGCGTTATACCCAAAATAACCCGCAAGGCCTTTAAGACCGCGACTAGGCAAATTGGGCATCAGGCGCTTGGCGATCAAGTGCGTACATAGAATTCGGAATGGCATCTCTTGCCCGCATTTTGCGTAAATATCCGTTAGGAAAGGTTTCTCGAACTGGGCGAAGTGAATGACCACCAGTTTTAAATCAGGCAAATGCTCGTGTAATTTGCAAAGAACGTCTGGCAGTATCGCCGCTTCCGCCAAGAGCTTATCGGAAATCCCCGTGATCATTTCGATCCGTCGCGGAACCGACTCGCCCTCCGGCAAAGCAACCAAATGGCTTTGTGGCTCGGCATCCTCGGTAGTCGCCCAAGCAATCTCTAAGACGTGACTATTGAGCGGGTTCGAACCCGTCGTTTGCAAATCTAAAAAAAGTACGGTCAAATCCGAGAGCTTCATTCGCGGCCCTCCCAGAAATTCTGTACGTCCTGCACGATGCTTTGTGAAACGAGTTCTTGCGGAGAATTTTCAAACCAGCCTTCGGGCATCGACTGCGCGTAACTGTTTTGCAAAAAACGCGGATCCATCAGCACGATGATGCCGTGATCTTTTTCGGAGCGAATCACGCGTCCGGCGCTTTGCACCGCTTTCGCCATCGCGGGGTAGACGTAAGTGTAATCGAAACCGTTTTCTATTCCGTACTGGCTATCGTAGTAGATCTTTACTTGCTCCCTTTCAAAATCGAAGCTCGGCAGCGCCGGCCCCACGATGAACGCGCCGATCAGCATATTGCCGACGTAATCGACACCTTCCGAAAAAACTCCGCCTTGGACGCCTAGTAACAGGGTCGGCTTCGCCGATGTTTTCAATTCGTTGAGGTAAGACTGAATCGTTGTCGCCTTCATCTCTCGGGATTGCTGCAAGATTTGGTAGTCGGGCAAGTTGATGTGTTGACGAACCAATTGCACAAAATCAAAGCTCGGGAAGAGCGCGATATAGTTGCCGGGTTTGACCCCGGCAACCCTGTGGATAACTTCCGCAATCTTCGGCGCGCTGGTGCTTCGTGAATTTAATTTCGTCGAAATTTGCGGGATGATCATCAACTTCCGATTCGCCTTCGGAAAAGGGGAAGTGAATTCAAGCGCCTTCGTTTTGTCTGGGGAAAAGCCCATTAATGACTGGTAATAATCAAAAGGTTTCAGCGTCGCCGAAAATGCCGCGACGTTTTTAAATAATTTGTAAACTTCGCGCAAATGCCAAGAGGCATCGCAGCAGGTGATCTTCAAAACTTCGCCGAAGTAGTTTTTTTGGTATGTCTGAAAGAATGCGGGCGAAACGTAAATGGTCGCCGCGACAAAATCACTCCAGGTGTTAGATAGTTTCAACACGGGGTCTTGCGGTTGAATCTCGGCGTCCGATTCCAAATAATCTTGGGTAAAATCGCGGATCTTTTTTTCCAGCGCGATGAAGGGCTCGGGATTAATTTCTATTCTTCGTGGCCCGCCGACTGCGTACGACTGAATCAAACCTTTCGCCTCCGCGATCAACGCGCGTCCGCGGACATTGAAACGGACGTCGATTTTATGAAATCCGTCGTCCAGTAAGTTGAGCTGATTCGTCGAAAGCGACGGCGAAAAATAATCCTGCGCTCGCGACGGCAGATTGTGAGCTTCGTCGATGACGACGTTCGCTTTCTCGGAAATTTTCAGCAAGGGCTCAGACAAACGTCCGATCAGCCCCCGAGGTGCGAAGGCGTAATTATAATCACCGATGACGACGTCCGCGCGCTCGATCGCCTCGACCGAAAGCTCGAAAGGGCAAACTTCGAACTCTTCGCCGAGCGCTCGCAATTTACGACTGCTCAGGCTTCTCAATTTTCCGACTTTATTAATCAGATCATTGTCGTGAACTTTTTTGTAATAGTCGCGAGCAAATTCGCAATACTGCGGATTGCACAGAACCTCGGTCTTCAAGCACATCTTCGTTTTTGCGGTCAAGGTCAGCGCGCGCACCTTGCTGCCTTTTTCATTCAGTAAATCCACGGCCTCTTCGGCAACTTGATGTTGTGAATTCTTCGGCGTGACGTAAACCACTTTTTGGCCGCGCGACAGGGCATCTTTCAGCGCCGGAAACAAAACGCCAGCGGTTTTTCCAAGCCCGGTCGGTGCCTGCAGCAACAGCGCACGGCCCTCCGCAAAGTTTTCCGCGATGCAATCGATCAGCTCGCGCTGACCAGGGCGCGGGGACTCAAACGGAAATTGCATTTCTTCGGCCATCTTCTGACGTTTCTTAAAAAGCTTTTCCTTTATTTTGGTTTCTTCAACCAACTCATTCAACCGTAGATTCAGCCACTCCTCGTAAGCCAGGATATCAAGTTCCACTTCCAAATCGAGCGCCTTAAAATTCCTCGAAGACACGAGATGTAATTTTACAACGGGCATCTGGCCGGTCTGCTTGAACTGAATGTAGCCGTAAGTGCGTGCTTGCCACACGTAGGGGTGGTTCGGTTCGTCTTTTAATTTGCGGTAAAGTTCGTCGATGTCGAACGTCGTTTTGATTTCTTCGATCATGGGTTCTGCGCCTTCGACGACGCCGTCCGCGCGGCCACCGACCACAAAAGTATAAGGCTTGCGATCAAAGCTGATGCTCAGTTTTTTTTCAGGGACGTAACCAGGAACTTGTTCGACCCTGCGAAGTTGGATGATCTGATGAATTTCTTGGCCAGAATTCGGCGTAGCCCCATAACCTGAATGACTTTCGATACTGCCCACGCGCGGGCAGGGGATCGCAAATTTTCGAACATCGAGGGCGACTTTTCTCATCTAGACAGTAAATCCAAAGGTATAAACGGGGTCAATGTTCTGAATAAAAATACGATATCTTGTTTGCGACAATGCTTCCTGAAAAAGGACTAATCAATCTCGTGAAAGCGGCACTGGGCCATTCTTCCGGACAATTCCATATCGTGCGTTTGCTGTAATTTTCTATGCGGAGCCGAATTAAATCCCAAAGTGCAGCGGTCTTTTTGGGAATCGAAATGAGAGCACTCTTCGCAAGCCGAACGGATGTCGTAGGTCAGGTAATCACACGGATTCACGACATCTTTTTTAATCGACGCGTAGATTCGTTTTTGTGTAAATCTGCCACCAGATATTGACATCAATCCCCCAGGCCTCATTCTTATGACAGATGGAGGACCGGATGAGCAATGAGATAGAGAAAATGACGCGAAAAAGCCAAGAGGCAATGCAGGCCGCAGCTCAGCTCGCGGAAACGAAGGGCAATCCTTCAGTCGAGCCCGAACATTTGCTCTTAGAACTCTTGCAACAGTCCGAAGGCATAGTGCCCCGCGTATTTGAAAAGCAAAAACTTTCGGTCAAGGCGATGATTGAAGATCTGAAGGGTAAAGTTTCGAAGTTACCGCAAGTGACCGGCAGTAATCAAAAACCTTTCGCGAGTCGACGTTTGGACAAGCTCTTCAAAGTGGCTGATTCCGTCGCGACGGACTGGGGCGACACATACATTTCAACCGAGCATTTTCTGCTGGGCCTTTTCGGTCTTGGTGATCCCGAAATCACCGCTTTTTTCAAAAAGCATCAGATCAAACATGACCCGACAGTGGAAACTCTGCGGGAAGTACGAGGAAACCAAAACGTGACTGACGACGATCCAGAAAACAAATACGAAGTTCTAAATAAGTACGCTCGTGACCTGACCGCCATGGCTGCCGAAGGGAAGCTCGATCCAGTCGTCGGCCGCGATGAAGAAATCCGTCGTGTCATTCAGGTGCTTTCGCGCCGAACGAAAAACAATCCGGTCTTGATCGGCGAACCTGGCGTGGGCAAGACCGCGATCGCTGAAGGTCTTGCCGTTCGAATTTTAAAACACGACGTGCCGGAAAACCTGATCGGCAAAAAATTAATGTCGTTGGATATGGGTGCGTTGATCGCCGGAGCTAAGTACCGTGGCGAATTCGAAGACCGCTTGAAGGCAGTCATCAAAGAGGTCACGGGCAGTTCGGGTCAGATTATTTTGTTCATCGACGAGATTCATAACTTAGTCGGTGCGGGTAAATCCGAAGGCGCGATGGATGCGGGGCAGTTGCTGAAACCGGCGCTCGCACGTGGTGAACTCCGTTGCATCGGCGCAACGACGCTCGATGAATACCGAAAATATATCGAAAAAGACGCGGCGCTTGAACGCCGATTCCAAACCGTGCTTGTAGATGAGCCCAATGTCGAAGACGCGATCACGATTTTGCGTGGGCTTAAAGAAAAATACGAAGTTCATCACGGCATCCGCATCATGGATTCGGCTTTGGTTGCCGCTGTGAAACTTTCGCATCGGTACATTCAAAATAGATTCTTGCCGGACAAGGCAATTGACTTGATTGACGAAGCGGCCAGCAAGCTCAGCATCGAAACAAAAAGTGTTCCCGAAGAGATCGATAAGATCGATCGCGCACTGATGCAGTTGCGAATCGAAAAAGAAGCGTTGAAAAAAGAAAAAGACGAAGGCGCTCGCGATCGCTTGCAAGTGATCGAAGGGGAGCTGAAAGATCTGACCGCCCAGAACCAACAATTGCGTGAGCAATGGAATTTTGAAAAAGGCGGTATCGAACAAATTAAAAGAACCAAGGTCGAAATCGAAGAAACCCGCAACCTCGTCGAAAAAGCAGAGCGCGAAGGGGATTTAGGCAAAGCCGCGGAACTTAAATACGGCCGATTGCCAGATCTCGAAAAACAAATGAAAGACTTTGAAAGTCGCGGCCAGAAGTCAGCGGACCAAGTTCGTATGCTCAAAGAAGAAGTTAGCCCAGAAGACGTCGCCGAAATCGTGGCGAAATGGACGGGCGTTCCCGTCGCAAAAATGCTAGAGAGCGAATCAAAAAAATTACTTCATATGGAAGACGATCTTCGTAAACGCGTCGTCGGACAAGATCATGCTTTGACGGTAGTCAGCGATGCGATTCGTCGCGCGCGTGCAGAGATCTCTGATCCAAATCGTCCGATCGGCAGTTTTATTTTCTTGGGTCCCACGGGCGTTGGTAAAACCGAAACCGTCAAGGCGCTCGCCGAATTTTTGTTCGACGACGAACAAGCCATCGTCCGCATCGACATGAGTGAATATATGGAAAAACACTCCGTCGCACGTTTGGTCGGCGCGCCTCCGGGCTACGTCGGTTACGAAGAAGGCGGTCAGCTGACCGAATCGATCCGTCGCAAACCTTACAGTGTTGTTTTGCTCGACGAAGTTGAAAAAGCGCATCCCGATGTTTTCAATATTTTGCTGCAAGTTTTGGACGACGGTCGATTGACCGACGGTCAAGGCCGCACGGTAGATTTTAAAAACACGGTGTTGATCATGACTTCGAATTTGGGATCGCACGCGATCATTGATCCTTCGCTCAGCGAAGAACAAAAAACGAAGGCCGTGAACGACGCGATGAGAGCCCACTTCCGTCCTGAGTTCCTCAACCGCGTCGATGAGATCATCACGTTCAAAGCTTTAGGCGAAGCACAAATCGCGGGCATCGTGAAAGTGCAATTGGAACAAGTTGTTCAACGTCTGAAGGCGAAAAAGATCCAAATCGACTTCACGGACGCGGCGATTCACTACCTAGCAAAAAAAGGCTACGACCCAATCTACGGAGCAAGGCCACTCAAACGAGTGATCCAAAACGACTTACTAAATCCTCTCTCACGACAAATGATCGCGGGCGAAGTAAAATCCGGCGACTTAGTCCTGATCGATACAAATGGCACGGCACTTTCAGTCACCAAAAAATAAAAAAGGAGCTCACAAAATCACCAAGAAGATTTTGCATCCACCGCAGATGCGCGAGCCCATCGTCCAGTCTAGTCCAGCGAATTTTTTCTGAATCAGTCCAACCTTTAGTCGATATTGTCCCGGCCCGACTTTGATCAGAAAAATACCTTAACTCCGCCGAAGGTCCCGCCGAAAGGTTTGGGGAACGCAGCAAAAACTAACCGCTGCAAACTTTTGGAGGACAGATGGAAACCAAGAATTTAACTTTGAATCTACTTAAGTCGGGCATGCTGATCGGCACCGCAGGACTTATGATGGGGAACCAATCTTGTCAGCAAGAACAAGTTTCCACGCGTGAGTTAAAACG
>JACMRP010000205.1 GCA_014376325.1 Pseudobdellovibrionaceae bacterium | reverse complement strand
TCTTATCTCGAAACATGTTCCTAGAAAACTGGTCCAAGATAAGAATTTCTGCAAGTCGTCCCAAGGCGGTTTTACGCCATTCAAAGGTTTCTGCTTTGCTTGCTCGTGCGTGGACTTCGGAAAATTTACTCCGGAGCGTCTTGTCGAAGTTGAGGTCTTTCTTAAACCAAAGCTTCGGGTCGATTTCAAGGAACCAAAAATGAATGATATTGTCTGCTGTTGTCATTGAGCCATCTTAGTGCGGACCCACTGGATTGTAAACCTTGCCACCGTCCCGGATTCGAATCATAATTTTTTTATCCGCAATTGGAGGCCCGATGATCGTCAGAAACTTGATGTTACTTCTGTCATGTGCGTTATTTTTTTCTTCCATTGCGAATGCACAAATCAAATACCAAAAACCTGACAAAATGATATCGGATCTGGTGGCGTCTCCTGGATTCAGTTATCCACAGTTTAACCGGCAGTACACTCAGTTCATAAAATACCGTAATCAACTGACGCCGACCATTGAATACAATAATAGGCCTTTTTTAAAGCTGGCGGGGACACGCTTCAACCCGAAAAACCTGGCGCCCGTTTCCGGAAGTTATAAAGTAGACCTTCGATACTATGACTTGAAAACGAAGAAAGACCGTCCGATCACGTTCGCCAAGAATTCTTACGTACGAACCATGGACTGGTCTCCAAACGGAAAAAGAATTTTGGTGCAGCTTGAAACCAGCGAATGCGTTGAGCTGTGGTTGGTCGATGTCCCGACTTTATTCAAGAAAAAAATTCCGCACATCTGCCTAAATTCGGCGCTGTCGAGCGGCGGAAACTTTCACTGGCTCAGTGACGAACGGATCGTTGTGTTAAAACGAGCAGGAACCAAAGTTGTCGAGATCTCCTCGGCGACTCCAGATGGACCCGTGGTTAAAGAATCGTCCGTGAAAGTCGCGCAAAACCGCACTTACCAAGATTTATTAAAAACTCCGCAAGACGCAGAAGCATTTTCCCAAGCCGTGATGTCAAAGATAACGGTAATTACTTTACCTAGTTTCGCTCAGCACGATCTTGGCCCGGCGGATTCATACTCGGTAATAGATCCATCTCCTAACAAAAAATGGCTCATCGTCGCAAAATTACAGAGACCCTTTTCCTACGTTGTTCCATTCTATTTATTCCAACGCGAACGAATGATTTGGTCGACCGACGGAAAAATTAAAAAAAGCCTCGGGGTAGTCGGTCCCTTCGAAAATGTGCCGATCCAAGGAGTGATTACCGGGCCGCGAGAGCTCAGTTGGGACCATGCGTACGGACAACGATATTATTTTGCCGAAGCTCAAGACGGCGGGGACTGGAAGAACAAAGTTCCGTTTCGAGAATTTATTTACGTTTCGACTATCACTTCGGCAAAGGGTGATATCAAAACCGAAAAGATTGCGGAGTTGCCGAATCGATATTCCGGAATTACACCTCTGGAAGATCCTGCAGAAGGTGTGCTAATCTCCGACTACGATCGCGACACCGATATGGTTCGAAGTTTTCGTTTAAAGCCTGCCGGACCAGTTTATGAAATGAAGCAGTTTTTAAGTAGAAATGAAAATGATGGATATTCTGATCCGGGCGGCGTGATCATGGGGCGCAATGACTTCGGCGAACCGGTGGGCCGAATTCAAAAGTCAGATGCGGGTAACTTTATTTACTGGAGCGGAAAGGGCGCGACACCCGACGGAGATCGTCCCTTCATCGGCAAAATGAATTTATCAGATATGAAGATGCAAGAAGTGTTTCGATCAGTAAATGACAAATATGAGGACGTGTGGTCATTCTATCCTCAACAATTTAATCAATTTATTGTTCGTACCGAAAGCGCTACCGATGCGCCCAGATTCGAAATTCGAAGTCTGGAAAATCCTGCCGTACGAACTCCACTGTTCGAAGAGGAAAATCCGTTTAAGGTCATGGGGCAGTTGAAGAAGAAAATATTAAAGTACAAGCGGAAAGACGGTATCGACCTGACCGGCATTCTTTATTATCCGCTCGGCTACAAAGAAGGACAAAAATATCCTGCGGTGGTTTCGGCGTATCCGCTAGAATATACTGACGCTAAATCTGCGGGCCAAACACGCGGCACCGCAAATAATTTTGAAATTCCATTTCGAGCGACGCCGATCTATTTTGCGCTGCATGGGTATTTTGTTTTAGACGAAGCGCAAATTCCGATCGTTGGTCATCCTGAAACTAAAAATGACACATTCATCGAGCAACTGACTTCGGACGCAGAAGCAACCGTCAAAGCGCTCGACGGAACAGGGGCCGTGGATGCTAAGCGGATTGGCGTCATGGGGCATAGTTACGGCGCATTTATGGTTTCGCATTTGCTGACGCACACAAAGTATTTCGCTGCTGGCATTGCACGTTCCGGTGCTTACAATCGAACCTTAACACCGTTCGGTTTTCAAGGAGAGCGGCGATCCTTGTGGGAAGCGAAAAGCACTTACTTAAAGCTTTCGCCATTTTTAGACGCGGATAAAATGAAATTTCCGCTTCTTTTGATTCACGGACTGGAAGATAACAACCCAGGAACTTTTACTCTGCAGTCTGAGCGATATTTTGAAGCACTGAAAGGGCAGGGGGCAACCTCCCGGCTGGTGCTTTTGCCGACGGAGCCGCATGGATACAATGCGTCCGAATCGGTGAATCACGTTTTGTGGGAAAGTTTTCAGTGGTTCGACAAATACTTAAAATGACTGGTCGATCAGCACTTGCTTCAAGTCCTCGGTTCGCAATAAGTGCAGCACGGGGACCGCGTTGAGCGTCGGGTTCATTCCGAGCCTCGCTAAGAAACGTTCGCGGTGAAGCAGTGCGGGATTGCACGAAAGCAAAATCAACGCTGGCTGAAGGATTTCGATCAACAAATTGTATGCGTCGGCGCCGTTTGCGGTGGAAACGACAAGGTATCCTTCTCGTTCTAATAGCTGGCGAATTTCTACTCGTGCATCGTGATCGGGTTCGATCACTAAAATCGTTTTTTTCATCTCTTGTTCCTCGGATCAGTTACATTCGGTTTTAGAGGCTTCGGATTCCCCTTCGGTATAGCCCACGGACTGGGGGCG
>JACMRP010000204.1 GCA_014376325.1 Pseudobdellovibrionaceae bacterium | reverse complement strand
CGCTTTCATCCGTTAAATTAACGGCAATTCCATGACAGTGATTTCGCCAAAGTTTTGTTAGGTTTCAAAGCCCGTCAAAACCTTGACGTCTGAATAGAAGTTCCCCCAGGGATGGGTGTCGAGATTTCCGTAAGCACTTTGGCGGTGCCCGATTTCCATTTGCTGTGGAAGCCATTCGTTGAGCGAAACGGTTCCTACATCCAACATATTTGCCAGACGAAGTCCATTTTCGGAGGAGCCCCAAATCACTGCGGAATGTCCGTAGTAGCCGGTGTTTGACCACTTGGCCATCTCGGCCTGATTTTTTACGACCGTCACAATCAGAATCGGTCCGTTCATTTCTTCTTGTTGAAGCTCCGAGCAATTCGAAAGATCCAAGCTGATCGTCGGTTGAAAGAAGTAACCTTTTTCTGCCGTCGTCTGACCGCCCGAAATTATTTTGCCGCCTTCGACCTTCAGTTGATCCGATTTCGCTTTCACCGTGGCCAGAGCTTCGGAGCTAATGACGGGATACCATAAAGTTTCATCTTTCGGAGAGGTGGCCGGTCTTTGCGTTGCCATGAATTTTTGTAATTCTTCGAAGAACTCTTTTTGCATTTGTTCAGTGACGAATAGGCGCGAGGTGTTCCATCCCATCTGCCCCTGACCAATTAAAAAACTTTCTAAAATTTTGGGCATTAAAGTTTTGAAGTCCGCATCGAAAAGCACGCAGCAGGAATTTTTAACTCCCGCGTGTATTTGGACTTTTTTAAATTGCGGGAGCGCGCCCTTCGCTAAGTTTTCGGCGGTCGTTAGTTTGCCGACAAAATTGACCGCACGAATCGACGGATGGGCAGACATTAATGCGCCGACTTCGGGGCCGGAACCTTGGATCATTTGCACGAGTCCTTTGGGGGCTCCGGCAGCTTCCAAGGCTTCACCAAATATTTGTGCCGTGATCGGCGAATGTTCAGAGACTTTGATCAAACAGATATTTCCGGCAGCGATGGCCACCGACACCCGTTCGGCTAAAATTCGTACAGATAAATTCCAGGACAAAATGATCGAGATCAACCCTGTCGGTCGGTGCTGCGTTTTTGTACTTGTGTCTTGAGTTTTTTGGGTTACCAGCTCTGCGGCTACACGAAAAGCATGGATGGCAGGGTTCAGGCTTTTTTCCAGAACAAACTTTTGCGGTAGTCCCTGATGAAGGGCTTCGCGGTATGCGTAATCTTCCGCCTTCGATTCGAGTGCGTCAGCTAACTTAATCAAGAGCTCGGCTCTTTGCGCGAGAGTGTATTTTGCAAAATCCGATTGCGCACGCCGGGCAGCTTGTATCGCCTTAATTACGTCCATCGCATCCGAGGCCGTGACTTCGCTCAGAAGTTCTCCTGAGAATGGATTCATTTTCTGAAAAGTTTTTGCACTTTGAGAAGCTACGAATTCGCCGTCGATAAAATTTAAAAGCATATTTTGAAAATGCGCTCGATCCGGAACAAATGCAAGCGAGAGGGATGTCATTTCACAGGCTTAAAAAAGGAGCGGGCGGTCAGAGTTCTGCTCTGACCGCCCGCTTGCGAAATAAAGGCAAAGGATGGGGCTAAGAAGCCGCCACCTCCGCCATATTTATATCACTTGATAGAGTCATAGGCATCACCTCCTTCTCAACCCCCATAGGGGCATTAATACTATAATACCTTTTTAAAGAGTTGCTCGCTAGAGATTTCTGGTCCAGGTAACGCTCTTCAAGAAATGATTTAGTAGCGGTAAGGTCAAAACGGTTCAATTAGAGATGTTTGATAATTTCGCTCTGGATTTTCTTCATATCGTCGTCGGAACGTCGTTGCGCTTTCTTAAAGTCCAAGTCGGGAATCGACCAAGCTGGAATAAGGTGCAGATGGTAATGCGGCACCTCAAAGCCTGCCACCATCTGGCCCACTCGCGGGCTGCCGGTCGCTTTGAGTATCGCCTTGCCGATTTTTTGCGAAATGGCATGGATGTGGGCGTAGGTCTCCGCAGGCACTTCGGTCCAATGGTTTATTTCTTCTTTGCAGATCACTAAGGTATGGCCCAGATGAATGGGTTCAATTGTCAAAAACGACAGAATTTTATCGTCTTCGTAGATTTTGTAACTCGGCAGTTCGCCGTTGATAATTTTGGTGAAAACTGAGGCCATAAGAATCTCCTTCGATGAAGAAAACATTATGGCCTTCGGGCCTTAAGGAATGCAACTACAAGGCAGCATTAAACCTTGAAAGGATCTCTTGGTTTTGATTGTACACGTCAGTTGTGAATCGAACGATGTTGTCGCTCGTGTGAGTCGAAGTTTGGAAAATCAGATAGACGGGCATCTGATTTTTCAGAACGATGTTCGTGCTCTTATCTAAAACTTCGCCTGGCTTAGCGACTGTCGATTCAATCGCCGAACGAGTCCACTCAGTTCCCTGCAACAGATACTCCGCTACATCGATCGGTCGCTCTAAACGAATGCAGCCAGAGCTGATCGTGCGAGATGGATCAACAAAAAGATCGCGTTGATTTGTGTCGTGAAGATAAATGGACATTGAGTTAGTCAATTCAAATTTTACGACGCCCAATGAACCGAAATAGTTTGGCCGCTGACGGATGTAGATCGACTGATCCAAGCTCGACGCCGGTCCCCACCAGTCGATAGACTCGGGATCCAAACGCTTCGACAAATCGCGATTCCAAACTTCGTAGTTGTGCTGCTCGAAGTAATTGCGAATCCCACTTCTCGGAAGACCGCGTATTTCTGAAACCTTGTCTTCCATGAAAATTGTCGGCGGAACGATCCACGCTGGATTCAGAATTACGCGGACGATCTTATCTTTCATCGTTGGGGTTCGGCGCTCTGGACGACCATTGATCGTGCGGAAGCTCGTCGCCACGTTTTGTCCGTTGCTACGGTCGATCATGATGAAATATGTGAAGGCTAAGTTAACAAGGATGAATCGGTCTTCGAACTGCTGCGGAAACCAACGCATTTTTTCCATGTCGGCTTGGATCTGGTGAACTCGGTCCATGCACGAAACGCTCAGGAACTTATAAAGTTGCCCGCCCGGGCTCATCGCGCCGTCAGGAGTTACGTGCATGTTCCACATGACGTCATTCATTGCGGCAACAGTTTCAGCGTCAACAACTTCGTTTTCGCTGCTGATTCGGTATCCGAGCAATTGGAAACGCTTTTTTAGATTTACGACAGAGGCGTCGCTCACACCGAGTTTTAAGTTCTTCTTCGGAACAGATAAATTCGGCCACTGATTGTAACGGCAGGCTGGATAAATGCGGGTCAGTGCCGCTTTCAAAGCCATGTACGGAGGGCTTTGCGGTGCTAGATTTTCAATCAGTAATTCAGCCTGATTGCCGGAGCTAGTGACCAGTGCTTGAAGCTGTTTTGCGTTCATGAAACCTTTGGATTTCATAGCGACGTCGTTCGGCATCTCTTCCGGATCAACTGCGCCCATTGAGATATCTTGTAACAAGCGCACGAAGTTCTGATTCGCCACTTGCTTCACGTCGGCTCCACGGCCTGCTTGATAAGACTGCTCCATAGAATCTGTCCAATAGGTTTTTGGATTCAGACCATGGCCCCAGATCTTTTGGATCGAAGTGCGCATGTCTTCAAGCGAAACGGAATTAACGGCGTTCATGTACTCCGTTTTTGAAGCGGCATCGATACGAAGTGCGTGCGCTGCAGGTGCGTTTAAAAAACCGATCGCGACGATGAGAGCAAGGATGAAAGAACGTACAAAATTCACAGGATCCCCCGAATGAAATATTGCGTCTCTCATACCCGAAAATGCCGCCGGCTTGGACCGAAAAAATACAGATCTGCGGCGAATGTAATTTAGTAAAGGAGCGAAAAGAAAAAGGGAGGTTAAAACCTCCCTAAATTCGTTCTGAGCAGGAAAAGCGACCTGGTACCTTAATGCGTTGTACTTTAATGCGTTGTGTCTAGGTGTGGTTTAGGCCCTCTTTGCCCGCCCATTTTCCTCGGGGGCGGTAAATGCGGTTGTTAGCGTATTGCTCGAAGGCGTGGGCACACCAGCCCGCGATTCTTGAAGCCGCAAAGATCGGTGTAAATAGATCTGTCGGGATTCCCATCGCGAAATACACTGTCGCGGAATAAAAATCCACGTTCGGCATCAAGCCCTTTTCTTTGTACATGGTATCGTCAATCAACGTCGACATCTCATACATGTGGTGAATTCCTGCAGCCTGGGTCAGCTTGTCCGAGATGCCTCGAAGAATGCGCGCACGCGGATCCCCGTTTTTGTAAACGCGGTGACCGATACCCATCACTTTTTCTTTTGCTTCCAGAGCGGCTTTAACAAATTGTTGCGCTTTTTCCATGGTGCCAATTTTTTGCAACATCAAGATAACTTGTTCGTTAGCTCCGCCGTGAAGCGAACCCTTGAGTGCGCCGATGGCAGAAACAATCGCGGAATGTAAATCGGAAAGTGACGACGCGGTTACGCGAGTCGCAAATGCAGAGCAGTTCAATTCGTGATCGGCGTGCAAAATCAGGCAAGTGTCCATGACCTTGACGTGCTCCGCGTTTGGCTCTTTGCCGCCGCCAAGCATGTACATCATATTCCAAGCCATCGACTTTTCAGTTTTTGGTTCCACAGGCTCTTTGCCTTTGCGGATCGCATCGAATGCGCAAAGCAGAGTTCCCATCTTTGCGGTCAAACGTAAAGACTTGCGTTTGTTCGCTTCGACCGAAAGATCATTGGCGTCCTTATCCCAGTGGGCCATCAAAGAAACGGCCGTACGCAACCAACCCATCGGATGAACATCCGTTGGAATCGTTTTTAGAACTTTGATGAAGTCTGGCGAAAGCGACATCTCTTTATGAAGCTCCGCACTGAATGCGCTCAACTCTTGCGCTGAAGGAAGCTTGTCATTCCAAAGTAAATACGTCACTTCTTCGAAGGTTGATTTTGCGGCTAAATCTTCAATCGTGTATCCTCGGAAAATCAGCGAATCACCAACGATGAAGGATACTTTGGTGGTGCATGCGACAACTCCTTCGAGTCCCTTATCGATAGCGCCTTCATAAATTACTACGTCTGCCATTGGAATGTCCTTTCTGAACTTCAACTAAATTGCCGCTTCGAAAATCAGCAATGCGAAACATTTTTAATAATATATTAATTCTTAGCCAACTTAATAACTTTATCTTTAACTTCCATGACAATCACGGTCTGATCGCGCAGAGGACTAGCTCGACCGGTGAATTTTTCGTTCTGATGCAGAATCTCGTTTCGAAGTTCGTGCACCCCTTGGCGCGGAGCCATGCGGAGCGATTCGCGCAAGCCCTCGGCTCCCCACTTCTGACCGGCCGAATTTTCTGACTGAACTACGCCTTCGGTAGCTATGACAAGTCGATCCCGTGAATTCAACTGAACCTTCAGGCTGTGCGGCTGCGTACTAAAATCTCTGCCAAATGCCGGACCGCAAGCTTCTAGATTTTGCAGACCATCTTCCCCATACACTTCCAGACACGCTTCGATACGACCCAAACTGCTATAAGACAGTTCGAAAGTCCGCCGATCCACAACGCCGTAAAATACGCTCGCCTTGTCATCGTTTTTAATGTTGGGAACAAGTTCTTTCGACAGAACTTCCATCATTTTGTGGGGCTCAAGACCCTTGCGCGCTTCGATCTGTGAAGAAATTTTGATCAAAACAGAAAGAAAAAGAGCCGACATTGCGTAGCCCGTCGAACTTGCAATCACGACCCCGAACTTTAGTTTGTCCTCGTGTTCGAAGATATCAAAGTAATCGCCGCCAAACTTATCCCCGGGATTGTACTTCGTACTGACTTCAAAACCGCTGATATTTGGCAATTGGGTTGGCGAAAGAATCTTCTGAATCGCCCCAGCCATACGGATCTCTTCGGTCACTTGGCCGATCATATTTTCCAAAGTTGAGTTCGCACGGCTGAGCTCGTGCCGGTACTTCGCTAACTCTTTGGTTTTAGCGGCAAGTTCTTGCTCGAGTTCCTGGATGCGTTCTTTAAGTGATTCGATTTCTTTGGCCATTGGATTTTTATTTTATGCCGTAGCGAGAGCTTGGCCAAGCACTGAAACATTTCCCGACCTTTGTCGGAGCTGACCAGACCTTCCTTCTCGCCTCGCAGAAAAGACGATGTTTGTACTTAAGTATCAGAAAGAATTCGATGCCTTTGTAACTCTGAATTAAGTCCGATCGAATGGGGTCGAGCGAGAAATCCACTGAGATAAATTTGCTATTTCCGTTTCGTGCTGCTTTTGAAATGTGGCAGGAACTTGCTTTAATTCTTCGGGGCTGAGTCCTCGTGTTTGCTTTTCAAGAAGTCCCAGTCGCTTTTCTAGATTCGCAATTACAAACGCGATGAAACTTTTAGAAAGAAGCCCTTGATGCAGCCACGATCTGGCGAAGTATTCGCCTTTCTGGATCTCTTCGAGTTTCTTTCGGGCCGCGAAGTGCCCCCAAACCATCAACGGGATCAATTGCGAAAAAATTATCACGATGAACATCGCTAGAAACTGCCATACGCGATTTTCTAGTTCATTACCTTCAAACGTGTAACCCCAAGCG
Source organism: Pseudobdellovibrionaceae bacterium (assembly GCA_014376325.1). Next base: position 945 of record JACMRP010000204.1, on the reverse strand, counting down.
AATACGGTGCGTAATAAGCCCGCAATAAAAAACCCAAGTATTAAGCCGCAAGAACCGGCAATCGCGTAGGAAATAGAAACGCTTTTTGCATCTTGGTTTAACTTGCGCGCACGCCAAGCGATCACCCAAACGTGCGCGAGCAGCTCACCGATCACCAGTGCGACTGCCCCGTTCAAAGACAAAGTACCCGAAACCAAAAAAGCGATTCCAACAAAAACCGTCCAAGACTCTAGACCGATAAATGCGGTGACAATAAATGATCCCAAGAGCAACGCTAACTGAGCGCCAAATCTGCCGTCCGCAAGCAAGAAATGAAAATCACTTTCTCCGAGCAAAGCGATGATCTGTGGCTGGGCCTGGATCAACATCGCGGAACCCATCGAAAGCATTCCCAACCCGAGTAACATCTTAAATATTTGTCTTCCTCTGCTGAACCATCGCTCCGAGAAATAAAATACAACCGCGGCGGCAATAAAGTAACTGGCTTCGATCTTCCAAAGCACAAGGGCGCCGAATAACGTAGTCCACATTCCCAAAATTCCAAGACAGAGTAACAAAACCGCGTAATGTTTCGAATATGATCTCGAATTCAAAAGCGCCATAGCGCCATATTGATTCTGCAAAAAACTGCCATGGCTAACGGCACAGAGAGCCGTTCCCTCTAACATTTTAAATGTGCCTACACCCTTATCGGGAAAGGCCAGGAAGCGATTTTGAAAATAGGAACCAAGCTGACTAATCGCCCCTCTGAAAAGAAACAAACCCGTCATTAAAATCGTCAAATCCGCAATCCAAAGTATCATACTGATTTCCTTACGTAGACGTCGTAGCGCACGACCTTGCCTTCATGAACGTGGCTGACTCCGGGTAACAATTGTTCCGCCCCGATCGGGCGCTTGACCACAACTCGGCCAACGGGCCATTTCAGTGCGGCTTCCAAAACTT
>JACMRP010000203.1 GCA_014376325.1 Pseudobdellovibrionaceae bacterium | reverse complement strand
TCCAAGGCTGGCGATGCGTGTTGAGAAACAGTTGATGACGGGTCAAGGATTCAAGAGGCCAGACCGAGCGGATGAGTGGAAACCTGAACCATAGAAAGGGGGCGACGTATGAGAAAAATATCTTCTACAAGCCTTCTTAAAAATGAAAAAGGTCAGTTTGTCATCGAAGCCGTTTTACTAATGGTGATGTCAGTTGGCCTGCTCGTTGTGGGACTCCGGCTTCTGCGAGATGGAAACGCGATGGGAAATCTCGTTTCTGGCCCGTGGGAAAAGATGGCCGGGATGATAGAAAGCGGAGTTTGGGATACTGCGGATAAAGCGGCAGCCAAACACCCGAACCAAAGAAATAGATTACTGAGCGTGGATCCAGCAAATTGATCCACCAAAAGGAAGAATGAAGAAAAATCTTCGGTCCGCACATTCTACCTTAGCCAATTCGAAAGGTTTCCTTTCGGCGGATTTTATATTTTCAATCGTGATCGCATCAGGACTTTGCATTGTGTTCTTTTCTTTGACCTTCACCCTATCGATGGTCGAGATCGGCCAGTACATTGCTTATTCAGTGACCCGCGCACACGCTCCTGGGCACAAAACCCAAGAAGATCAGACCGCAATGGCGAAAGCCAAATTTGCTTCACTACAAAAAAATAAAGTTCTGCGTCCCCTATTTTCGAACGGCTGGTTCGAGATCACGAATTTGGACATTCGCGGTGGGGGATCTGACAGCAAAGATTTTGCTGATCGTTACCCACGTGGCCTTGCCAGCGATGCTGACCTTCCGCAAATCGGCGTCCGTCTTAACTTCGAAGCCAAAATGTTAAAAATGAAAATCCCGATGATGGGCTCAACCGATAACGGAAGTGGCTTTAAGGCTTTCCTGACGGGCCTAATGATCAGGGAACCTTCTGCCAAAGAATGTTTCGACCAAATACGTAAAGAACGTTACCGCGCAATCATGGCACTAGATAAAGACCGCAGATTTGAAAAAATCGCCGGCGCTTCGTCTGAACAAAGCTACGTGCCGATGGAGGATAATGGATGTTAAAATCTAAATCCTCCAGAAAAAATCAAAAAGGCATGGCCGTGATGGAATTAATTCCGATCATGATCATCATCGTGATTCTGATTAATTATTCTCTCGGATTTTTCGGCGCGATTCACACGGGCATTCTGAATTCTATGGCCGCTAGAAATTACGCTTTTGAAACCTTTCGAAATCGCAGCAATCTGGTTTACCTCCGCGATCACATTGATTCCGTGGGAACGAACTACGCTAAGTACGATAAACGCTGGCACGCAAGTATCAGCGATAAAAAAGGCGGCGGCGGAAAAGAAGATTTCGTCGCGACTGAACGAAGAATCGATTTCTTAGGAAAAAATGAAGAGGCCGGCAGCAAAGATGTGCATAACAAGCAGATCGGCACAGTGATCGATGGTAAACGCTTCACCGCCAATGAAGGTGTGAATCCAATCTGGGTGCGCCCCCAGTACGGAATTTGCTTAAATGCGAAATGCGGAAAAAAGTAAGGGGACCTTATGGGATCAAATGAAACAAGAAATTTATGGCTATCCATCGGGGCCGGCATCTTTGCCGCTTTCCTTCTCTATAGTTGGTCTCAAGAAAAACGCGCTGAATATAATAAAAAATATGGATCGATGAAAACGGTGGTCGTCGCCAAAGAAGACATTCAAGAAATGCGGACAATCTACGATACGATGCTGACCACGATCGAACGTCCGAGTGAATTCGTGGATCCAGACGTCGTTTCGAATCCAGACGAAATTGTCGGTAACGTTGCGGGCGTACCGATCAAAAAAGGTCAGACGCTCGTAAAATCAAGTTTATTAACTCCGGGTCCCGATACGGGAATTTCTCTTCAGATTGCTCCTAGCAAACGCGCGATCACGATCCCGGTGGATGAAGTTCGCGGTGTAGCCAAATTGATACGCCCCGGAGACCGTGTCGATATTTTAGCCGCTGTAGATACGGGCAAAGGCGTAAATCAACGACGTGAAGTGCAGACGCTCATGCAAGACGTTGTGGTGCTTGCGACCGGTGTCAACATTATGAACAACATCCCTCGGGTCTTCGAGTTAGACGCCAACGGAAAGTCTTTGAGTCAAATTGCCCTAACGGGTGACACAAAATATAGTACAATTACGATAGAGGCGACTCAAAAAGAATCTCAAGATTTGGTTTACATACTTTCAACGGCGCCGGGGAATTTATATTTTACACTTCGTAATCCAAATGACCGCACGATTCCGCCGCGACTTCCATCTGCAAGTGCAGACAGCGTTTTGGGGAAGCCGGTTGTTTCGATGGAAACGCAACCAATAGCGCCACCGGTAATGATACCGCAAGCGGCACCGCCAAGAGCGCCTGCGAATACGCCAAAGAAGAGTGGATTTAGAACACTGTAAGTTCGGACCGGGTTTAAAGGGGGATGTATGAAAATTAAAATGTTGTTGGGATTAGCCCTCGTCATGTCTTTTCAATTCGCGTTTGCGGAGGACGAAGAACAGGCCGAAGAAACTAAATTTCGCGCACGTAAATTCATCAGCCTTACTTTGGGCGTTGAACAAGACGAAAAAATGCCTCCGATTCCAGTGGACGTTGAGTTCAAAGGCGACTTCCGTCGCTTGACGACAGCAGAGTATTCTAAAGAAGCCAATGTCCTGCGTTTCACTCCGCGTGCTGAAGGTTTCGCGACAATGACCATCCGGGAAAAGAAAACCGGCAAGATCGTTGCGGAATATAAAATCGACGTTAAAAAAAGCAAGCTCGATAAAGTCGTCAAAGAGATTCGTGCGCTACTCGGTGACATCGAAGGTATTTCAATTAAAGTCGTTAATAACCGAGTTGTCGTCGACGGACAGATTTTACTACCGCGTGACTTAAGCCGTATTTACAACGTCGTACAACAGTTTGGCGAACAGGCTTCATCATTAGTAACTTTAAGCCCGCTTGCACAAAAGAAAATCGCAGAGTTTATATCTCGCGACATCAACAATCCCGAAATCGAAGTTCGCGCGGTCAATGATAAGTTTATTCTTCAAGGGATGGCGAACAACGAAGACGAGCGCGCCCGCGCAGAGATTATTGCTAAAACCTACGTTCCAGACGTGATCGTCGAAGCGGCCGAAGAAAAAGGCGTGATCAAAAAACGCCGCGCCGCAAATGACGGGGTCATCAATTTAATCACGGTCAAAGAGCAAGCACCGGCTCCACCGGCTAAGATGATCCAGATGGTCGTCCACTACGTAGAAATGAATAAAGATTACTCCAAGTCCTTCAAGTTCCAGTTTACTCCAGGGCTAGAGGACGGATCGAATCTGCAATTCCAGACAGGATCAGGCGGTCCCGGCGGAGTGGTGACGACCCTGACCGGAGTTATTAACAATCTTCTCCCCAAGCTAAATTGGGCCAAAGAGCACGGCCACGCACGCATTCTTGAAAGCACGAGTCTCATTATCGGTGACGGTAAAAAAGGCGAAATCAAACAGCTGACGAATATGCCGTACTCGGTGATCGGTAAAGATAATACTCCAGGTACCGCGTTTGCCGAAGTCGGAATAAAGTCGGTCATCACGCCGGTCATCTTAGGCGAAAAGTCCGGCAGCGTACACATGGATATGGAATTCGGTCTTAGTAATTTATTAGGTTCTGGTCAAAACGGCGCGCCGATTACAAGTTCTAACACAATCCAATCAACGATCATTGTGCGTGACCGACAAAGCGCCGCAGTCGGTGGACTGATTCGTAATTCTTCGTCAACTGGCTACAACCGTATGCCAAGTGACGTCAAGAACCCGATCATTTCCCTTTACGCTTCAAAAAGTTTTCAGCGCAATCAAAGCCAGTTCGTGGTTTTCGTAACCCCGGTTATCAAAACCTCGGCAAGCTCTGGGGCAGAGCAAATTAAGAAAAAATTCCGTCTGCG
>JACMRP010000202.1 GCA_014376325.1 Pseudobdellovibrionaceae bacterium | reverse complement strand
GACTAAGGAGCTGAAATCAGTGCCTTCGTTATTCATTGTCAGACTTGGTGTCTCTTGCATAACCTAGCTCCTGCATAATTCGTTTGTTATTGTACCAGTCTTCTTTAAAGTTCACCTTGATATCTAGGAAGATGCGTTGGCCCATCATTTCTTCGATTTCTTTGCGTGCGGCCATTCCGATTTCTTTCAGAACGCTTGCGCCTTTACCGATCACGATGGGTTTATGATTTTCTTTCGCGACCAGAATCTCGGCGTAAATTTTGGGGCATGGAATGGCGATCTCGTCGAATTTAACAATGCGAACCGCGATGTTAAACGGGATTTCTTGATGAACGAATTCGAAACATTTTTCGCGAATAATCTCTGCGGCCAGATCCCGGGTGTTGTGAGGTGTGAATAGTTCCACATCGTAAAGAGGCTGCGGGCTTTCCGGCATCATTGCCAAACAATCGATCAGCAAAGCGTCACGATTTTCTTTATCGCCATCCATATCTAACGCCGTCACTTGCAAGGCCTTGCCGTTATTGTCTTCGATCATTTTTTTGATGATCATGATGCGGTGTTGTTTTTCTTGGATATCGGACTTCGTGATGATTCCGATCCACGGCTTGCCGCTAGCGGCAACCATGCGGATTACTTTTTCGGCGTCTTCTGGATTGCGTTCATCCACGCTGATGACGGCAAGCAATGCATCCGAAGTGCTGATCACGTCGTCGGCCTCTTTCGATAAAAATCCATTCAGGCCTTTATCGGCTTTAATCAAACCAGGCGCGTCCACGAAAACGATCTGTCCGCCTTCGGTGCTCCATACGCCCATCACGCGACGACGGGTCGTCTGTGGTTTATTAGTAACGATCGATACCTTTTCGCTGACGAGGTAATTCATGAGGGTGCTTTTTCCCGCATTGGGTTGACCGATCAACCCTAAAAATCCCGCTTTGTAACTCATGAACTCTTCTCCTTGGACAATATTTCTAATGCTTTTTTTGCTGCCGCTTGTTCGGCGGTTTTCTTACTGCGGCCCGACCCGGTCGTGATATTCACTTCTTTTGCGCGAACGCAAACCGTGAATACTCGCTCATGCGGTGGCCCCTCTTCGCTGATAATTTCATAAACCGGGGCTTCTTTGTGATCGCGCTGCAGAATTTCTTGCAGCCGCGTTTTGTAATCACGTTCAAAATCCTGCGCAGGATCTAAACCCGCAATCAGGGGTGCAAAGTCGCGGCGTAAAAATTCGCGCACGACATCGAAACCACCGTCTAAAAACATCGCGCCGATAATGGCTTCGTAGGCCGATGCCAATAGGCGTGGTTTTTGAGCCCCGCCGGTTGTCGTTTCGCCCTTACCTAGTTGAATCAACGTCGATAACGACAAATTGGTCGCGAGTCCCGCCAGAACCTCTTCGTTCACGAGGCTCGCGCGCTTTTTCGACAAACCACCTTCGCCATCACCGTGAAAGAGCTCCATCAAGTATTCCCCGAGGACGAGGTCTAAAACCGCGTCGCCCAAAAATTCGAGCTTTTCATTATGATCATTTTTATCACGCGTTTCGTGCGCAAAACTTTTGTGCGTCAGTGCGCGGGCAAATAATTCTTGATTGGAAAATTTAAATTTAAGTTTTGATTCCAATTCGGTCATATGACGAGCTCCCCGACCAAGTGGCCTTCCATGCGGGAGGGGTTCGAATGGTCGTAGCCGGTGACTTTGACGTCGACCTCTTGCCCGATCCAATTTTGTAAGTACTCTTCGGAGCCTGCGATGTGTACCGGCCAGTAATCGCGGCTGAGCGACTGGCTAGAGAACTGGCCGCCCTTCGCAGAATTCTTTAATACCAAAGTCTTTTTTTGAAGACCGATCTGTTCTCGCGCAACGCTTTCGAATCTATGAAGGCTCAGTTCGCGCATGCGGGCGCTTCTGCGCTGACGTTCTTGCAGCGGCACCGTCTCGGCAAAAGCCGCAGCTTTTGTTCCCGGACGCTCGCTGTAAGGAAAGACATGGATTTTGGTCCAAGGAAGTTCGGCGAGCGTCAGGTAAGTGTCTTCGAATTGCTCGTGCGTTTCTGTCGGAAAACCCACGATAACGTCCATGCCGACAAATGCGCTCTTTACGCGCTTTGAAATGTTATTCAAAGCGTGGATGACATCCGACTGCGCGTAATTACGTTTCATGTTTGATAATACGTCGGTGTTTGCGCTCTGAATGCTCATATGAAAGTGCGGACACATTTTATCATCTTGATAAACGTCCAACATACGATCGCTGACTTCCACGGGCTCAAGCGATGAAAGTCTAAAACGCGGCATTTTGGTTTTTGCTACCAGGGCTTCCAACAAATCTTCGATCACTTTTTTCTGCCCAAGAACCGTGTCCTCGTAGTCACCGATGTGGACTCCTGTTAACACGGCCTCACGAACGCCTTCCGCGTAAAGATCGTTTACGCGCGCGACCAGGTCCGCGATTGGGATGCTCCGAGATTTGCCACGGGCAAACGGAATCACGCAGTAGCTACAAAAACTGTTGCAGCCATCTTGGATTTTCAGAAAGGTCCGCGTGTGGGATTTTTCAACTCCGCCGCCCATTTCTAAATCTTCTTTACGGAAAATATTCGACTTGAACACTTTTTCGGAAAGCTCGCCTTTGAAGTACTTGTTAAGAAGATCCGGCAATTGACCTTTGTGCGAATTCGCAACGACAAGGTCCGCT
>JACMRP010000201.1 GCA_014376325.1 Pseudobdellovibrionaceae bacterium | reverse complement strand
TAGCAATTAGAAACTACTTTTTTTACATAATTGCGGGTCTCTAAAAATGGAATGTGCTCGATGAATTCATCCGTTTCCAAATGCCCGAAAGAGGCGAGCCAATTGTTCACCCGGTGCGGCCCCGCATTGTATCCCGCCGCCGCGAGCGGAATTGTGTTATCGAATTTACTCATCAGACGCGAAAGATAGCGCGCGCCCATTCGGATCGCATTGTTAGGTTCTAATAACTGCCTTGGCTGAAAATCTTTTTCTCCTAACAAACTCGCAACGCGGTAACCGGTAAAAGGCATGACCTGCATTAAGCCGAGGGCACCGACCGGCGAAATCGCGTCTTTTCGGTATTGGCTTTCGGCACGCATGATTCCCCATACGAGTTCATTCGGAACCGAGTAGTCTTTGGAATATTTCTCTACGTAGTTAGCGAAAGCTTTCGGGTAAGCATACTCCCAAAGATTACGTACGCCGTCGACGCCCATGCTGGAACGCTGACCCGAAAAATAAACTTGGCCAATATATGACGAACGATGGAAGTATCCAACCGAATTGTATTCGGTCATCAATGACTTCATAAATTCTTTATTGCGAGTTTTCTTTTCGATGTCGTATAGGTCCCACTTCGCCCAATCCTCAAGCCCAACGGTCATCAAGTCACGGGCCTTTTCGAAACGTTTGACTAGCACCGGATTCGCAGAGCTGTCCTGCAACGGCTGACCTTGATCGGTAACTTCGAGTTGTTTTTCGTCACTGCCTTCTGCCACTTCTGCAGATTCTGCTTCCGGGGACTCTTCAGCGAGTTCCTGAATCACGAGGCTCTCTTCCGTTTCGCCCGGTAGTCCCAGCGTCGCCATCATCCGATCGTCGATCGTTGGCATCATGTATTCCATTGACGGCATTCTGGACATGCTTCGCAAGCTAGTTTCTGGCAACGCACGGTTTACGTATCTGGGTGCCGCGGCGCTAATTTTTTTCAGTCGGTAATTCGCGATGATTGCGTAGTAACCCATCAGCGAATCTTTCGCGAGTCCTTCGAATATCGGCTTCGCTAATTCTTGCTTGCCCTGACGGTAGAGACTCATCGCCATCCAATAATTCATACGATCGGCCGGATATTTACTGCGACGATTGCTTCCTTTGAATTTCTCGTTCTGTAAAGCCGCGAAGGCACGGTAGGCCCCGTTGTAATCGCCCTTTAGATATTTTAACCAAGCCAATTGCCATTTCGCATCTTGGTTTAAAGCAGAGGTCGGATAAACTTGCATGAACTCTTTAAATCGCCGAGCAGCTCCGTCATAGTCTTGAAATTGGTAGCTCAAAAAAGCCGACTGGTACAAAGCTTCCTTCGCTTGTTTTTGGTGCGCCCCTAATCGATAGGCCAAGTAATAAGATCCAACGGCGGCCTGTACTTCCCCCGCGCGCGCGGCCATCGAAGCAAACGTGATCAAATAACTGAAAGTCGTTTTTTTCTGTTCGTAGTAGGGCTTTAAAAGTTCGTAAGCCTTAGTAAGCTCCCCCTGTTGAGCGAAGTACTGAGCTTGCACTTGGTCGGCTAAGTAAGGGTCTTGCTTAACGAGTCGTTCGCGAATGCCGGTGATCTCTTCTTGCGCTTTTTTGTCGTAGCCCGCAAAAATAAAATGGCGAACACGTCCGCGAAAATCTTCAAGGTCTGAAGTGCACTGGGTGGCCTTACCAGAAACTTTGTTTTCGGCTAAATCGAAACCCCAGTCCTGGATTTTTGCGAATGCCGGATATCTTGAATAAAGCTTCGTTGCCCACTTGCACATGGACTTGTGACTGTTCATCCCTTGCTCCGCCTGAGCTAAGAAATAAAGAATCTGCGGATAATCTTCGGAACCGCGGGTCCGCTTTTCGATTTTCTGGAACTGATTGCGGGCTTCTTTAAAATTCTGGTGCAGAAGCGCAATCTGCCCGAGCATCGAGATCGATTCGATTTTTAATTTTACGTTCGGCTGTAGATCGTCGATTTTTTTAAAATCGGCTTGGGCTAATTCTAATTTATTAAGTTTGAAATAGGCCATCGCACGGTAAAAATAAGCGTACTCTTGAAGGGAAGACTTTTCTTTTAAGATTTGTCCAAAACTTTCGACCGCTTTGTCGAACTCGCCATTCGTGTAATAGGCCACCGCGAGGCTAAACGGAATCAAATCCCGGTCGTCCCCTTTCGGATTACTCTTTATTTCTTTTTGTAAAAGTTCGATCGCTTCCGCATTTTTACCCTTGGCCGTTAGATCATGCACCTTCGCAAAAAATTCCGGGCTCGCCTGCGCAAACGAAGCGCAAAAAAGAAAACTAACTCCCATAAATTTTTTGAAACCAAGAGCAGAAACGGAAAACGATTTTTTCGATGAAATAGACAGGGGCTCCTCCTGAGTCCTTAAATATTTGTAATGGTCCTTTTTTAATGATACCGAATATTCATGGCAAAATCGAAGAGCAAAACGATCTATGTGTGTCAAAATTGCGGTGCCCAAAGGTCTCGTTGGGAGGGTAAGTGCACGGACTGTGGTGCCTGGAACTCCTTCATCGAGGAAATTCAGATGCCCGAAGCCAAAACGCGGGGCTGGTCCGTTGCTGCCGGCGAAGAAAAGACCGTTTCTAGCAAGCCCATTGCGCTCGACCAAAGTATGGAAGAGCTGCGGATGACCCGTTTTGACACGGGTTACGGAGAATTAAACCGCGTTCTGGGCGGCGGACTCGCTAAAGGAAGTTTCGTTTTACTTGGTGGATCGCCCGGCGTCGGCAAGAGCACGCTCCTTTTGCAAATGGCCGGCGGACTCGCAGAACACAAACACCGGGTGCTGTACATTTCGGGCGAAGAAAGCGTTGCGCAGACCGGCTCACGTGCGCATCGTTTAGGCATTCGTAGCGCGAACATCGAAATTGGCGCCGAAAGCAATTTGCACACCATCATGGACTTAGCCCGAACTAAAAAACCGGATGTTCTGGTCGTCGACTCAATTCAAACTGTCTACATGTCCGATCTTCAGGCGGCGCCCGGATCCGTGTCGCAAGTTCGCGAATGTGCGGGTCACTTGATGGGACTTGCAAAGCAAGACGGCATTACCGTTATTCTGATCGGACACGTTACTAAAGACGGCAGCATTGCCGGACCCAAAGTTCTTGAACACATGGTGGACTGCGTTTTATCTTTCGATGGCGATCCATCTTACAATTTTCGACTTCTGCGTTCATTGAAAAACCGATTTGGACCCGCGCAGGAACTCGGCGTTTTTCAGATGGCCGGCAAGGGTCTCGAAGAAGTCACAAATCCTTCCGAATTATTTTTGGAAGAACGCGGTGATCAGTTGATCGGCTCCGCCGTTTTTGCATCGATGGAAGGAACCCGACCTTTGCTTTGCGAAGTGCAAGCACTGACGCTCGAAACTCCGATGGCGATGCCCCGTCGAACAGCGTTGGGAATCGACGTCAATCGCCTGCACTTGCTGACCGCCGTACTGGACCGGCACCTTGACATTCGGCTCGTACAAAGTGACATTTTTATTAATGTCGTTGGTGGTTTGAAATTGATAGAACCCGCAGCGGACCTCGCGGTCGCGGCGGCCATACTTTCTACCCAAGGCCGAAAAGAGCTCGACGCAAAAACCGTTTTCTTTGGCGAAATCGGTCTGACCGGAGAAGTTCGTGGTGTGTCTTTAGTGGAAAGCCGAATGAAAGAGGCCGACAAGCTCGGATTCACTCACTTTGTGATTCCATTTTCGAACAAACGTCATTTAGGTGATTTTGTAGTCTCTTCGGGAAAGAAAATCAGCTACATTAAGAATGTGAAAGAGTTAGAAAAACTCATCTAAGGAGATTTCAACCGTGGCCAACTTCGAAACAAATGCTTCCATTGTTCGCGAAACTTATGCTCCGAATGATTACATTTTTTTTGAAGGCGACATCGAAAGCCACTTTTACATTGTCGAATCAGGCCGCGTTCAGATTTTTACTAAAAACAAACTTGGTAAACGCATCGACATTTTAACCGTTGAAGAAGGTGAATCCTTCGGCGAATTTGCGTTGCTCGACAAAAAACCTCGCTCGGCTTCTGCGCAGGCGGTTTCCGAGGTGACGTTGATCAAAGTCTCTGCCGAAGGTTACGAACAGCTGATTGGCGATCTTCCGGTTTGGGCCTCATGCATGATGAAATCTTTCGTTGCCCGTCTCGGTAAAATGACCGAAAGCATGAAATCCACGGATCAGTTTATGACCCGTGAAGAAACTAGCGTTTAAGTCAGAACTAAAAACTCCAGGCTACGCCGATTCCTGGTGCTTCTGGATTGGGCAATATAAATGCCTTAGGTCCGTCATCTACCGGTCTTGCACCCGTCCAAGCGTCAACAATTTCCCACACGTGAAAACCAATCATTACGCCAAGACCAACGGCAGCCAATGCACCATTTGAACACTTCGTCGTTTTAGTACCGTAGATATCTGTTTCGTCTTTGCAACTAGATGCACCCACTAATGCCACAGCTAAACCACCGGCTTCCGCCGCCGTAAAGATCCAACCCTTTTCTGCGTATCTTCCCTGAATTCCGTGACCGATACCGAAGCCAACTGTCGAAGCTAGAATGCCGCCGGTAATGTATTTACCAGTCGGAACCGGCACGCGGCTCATGTCGGTTGAAGACGAATTGCTGTCGCGATCGTAATCCGAAGTCGCCGCAGAAATAATTTTCAAAATTTTCATCAATCCTTCAAAGTAATGTAACTAAATAATTTATTGGCCACAATATAATTTCAGACTCATGCGAGCAAGAGTCTTTTCGCCGAATCGAACTTTTCCGTCAACGACTTTGAGCACTCCAAAGTCATGCGTACATTGAACCTCAACGTGGACGATATCGCCCCGACGCAAAGTGTATTCATCCAAAGTA
>JACMRP010000200.1 GCA_014376325.1 Pseudobdellovibrionaceae bacterium | reverse complement strand
TAGGACGCCGATTTACTTACGACGCATTTTTTATCGTCGGGGAAATTCCGGGGCGTTTAGGCGGCATATTCGCGACCTACTGGCTGCTTTTTTCGGTGAATATCGTCATCATGTTTTTGTTGGTTTACGGGTCTTGGAAAATCCTTTCGCGAAATCGGTTTGCGCGGTGGAGTGCGACTCCCGATCAACGCGAAATACCGTTCTACATCGTCGCGGTTTTAACGGTGATCGTCGTCGTCGTGATTGGCGAGCGCGGAGGGCTTCAGCGCAAGCCGATGAATGTTGTGACGGCCCACGTTTTTGCGGCCCCGGTGCTGAACAACCTGGTCCTGAATTCGACTTATACCTTCATTAAAAGCTTCGGGGTCGAGTCGATTTCTCGCGAAGTTTACTTTAGCGACCACGACGAAATGCTTAAATATTTGAACGGCGGTTCCGAGAAAGGCGCTACGGCGCAAAGCTTGATGGATGGCCAGCGCCCAAAGAAACCGCAAAACGTCGTGATCATCATTCTTGAAAGTTTCAGTCTTGAATATATGGGACAAATCAACGGCGATAAGGGTTACACGCCTTTTCTGGATCAGCTCTCGCATAAAAGTTTGTTCTTTAAAAATAGTTTCGCGAACGCGCGTCGTTCGATCGAAGGCGTAGCGGCCGTCATGGCGGGAATTCCCGCACTGATGAGCGAGCCGTTTATTTCTTCGCAATTTATTTCGAATTATTTTGTCGGCTTAGGCAGTATGCTCGGCAGCCATAAGTACAACACAAGCTTTTTTCACGGCGGTAACAACGGCACCATGCATTTCGACTCTTTCGCGAAGAGTGCGGGGCTTGAACATTATTACGGAGCGAACGAATACCCAAACTCCGCCGATAACGACGGTACCTGGGGTATTTTCGACGAGCCTTTCTTTCAATTTATGAAGACCAAACTGGATGAATCTCCGAAGCCGTTCCTTGCGGGAGTATTTAGTTTGAGCTCGCACAATCCGTATCGAATTCCCGACCAGTACCGCGAAAAATTTCCGAAGGGCCCCATCGAAATTTTAGAAACGGTCGGTTACGCGGACTACGCGCTCCAAAGATTTTTCGAAGAAGCTTCCAAGCAACCCTGGTACGAAGACACTTTGTTTGTGATCACCGCGGATCACACATCTTTGAATTTCAGACCGGGTTATGACAATGAACTTTCACGCTACCGGGTGCCCATTTTATTTTTTCACCCTAATTACCAATGGCCCCAAGGAATTGATCCGGACCAAGTTGTGCAACAAATCGATATTCTGCCTTCGATCATGGACTTTTTAGGTTTTGAAAACAAAGAAGTGAATTATCTCAGCCGTTCGGTCTTTATTCCGGGCGAACGAACCGCGACGATGTACCTTGACGGGCGCTATCTGCTCGCGGCGAAGGATCATTTTTTAGACTGGCCGAAAGACGGCGAAATCAAGATGTACGACATCAGTGATTCCATCCTAAAACAACCTCTTCAAGAGCCAGCCACCCGCAAACAAGAACTCGAAAATCGGCTAAAGGCATCGATTCAATATTTCAATGAAGCGATGTGGGACAACCGGTTGTATTATCCCAGCGGGAGATAATATTAATTCCCGTAGGGAGATAGAACTGGGTCCGTTTCCTTTTCACTGCAAACAGGCGTTCTGCCTGATGGGGGCACTGCCCCCACTCCCCCGTAACTCCGGGCATCCCGCCCGCACCACTCAAGTCCCGCAAAAAGTCTTGTAAGCTTCGCCGCCTTCCGGGGGAGGGCTCGCGTATTCAGTGGCATCAACAGGTTCGGAATAGGGATTCTTCAGCACGGCTAAAAGTCGCTCGATGACTGAGTAGTCGTCTTTTTCCACCGCGGCGGCAAGTGCTTTTTCAACCAAGTGATTGCGTGGAATCACGGCGGGGTTATGGGTTTGCATCAAGGCAAAGTCTGGCTTCTTTGCGAGCCAGAGCTTTCGCCATTTTAAAAAATCAGCGTCTTTAAAAAGCGGCTGATCTAGCGTCTTTTCATTAGATAAAGCGCGGAATGTATTTGTGTAATCCGTCTGATTTTTTTCCATGAGTTGCAAGAGGGAGGTTGTTAGCGACATATCATTTTCTTCAGCGGTGACAAGGCCCAGCTTCCGGCGCATTCCGCTGAGCCACTTCTGCTGCACGTGTCCCGCAAAAGTGTTCAAAGTTTCTTCCGCCTTCGCGATGGACTCATCTTCATTTTCACTGAACAGCGGGACCAGAGCCTCTGCCAAACGGCTTAAGTTCCAATGCGCAATGGTGATTTGCTGACCATAAGCATAGCGGCCTTGGCGATCGATCGAACTAAAAACTGTCGCCAAAGAATAGCGATCCATAAATGCGCATGGCCCGTAGTCAAT
>JACMRP010000021.1 GCA_014376325.1 Pseudobdellovibrionaceae bacterium | reverse complement strand
TTCGACGGCCGATGATTCTAATTTTACTTTTACAAATTATCTGCTGTGCTTTCTTGACCGGACTGATTTGGGTCATCCAGATTCTGCATTATCCAGCTTTCGCACGGATAGCGAATGATCAATTCGCAATGTTTCATCTAGAACACAGCAATCGTATTACGTGGATCGTTGGCCCCGTGATGTTGCTGGAGCTTGCAACCGCCGTGTTAGCACTTTATCTTTTACCAGAAAGTATTGAGTATTGGGTGAGCGGCGGAATGCTTATAGTAATATGGCTCAGCACTTTCTTTTTAAGTGTGCCGATTCACAATCAATTGGCGAAATATTTTAACGGTAAGTTAGCGGAGCGTTTAGTTTTAACGAATTGGCCGCGGACTGTTTTATGGTCTGCTCGGCTCGTGATGCTGACATTTTTTTTCTTAAGGCTGATCGCTCCAAGGCAGTTATAATCCGCTGACTTCTAAATCAAAATGGATGTCTGTCTTGACCGAGTTAATGATAAATCCAGATTGAAACGCCTTTTCGGCAATACCACGAATACGGTCAGGACGTTCGCAGCCAGAAATTATGACGTTCAAAAAACATGTTTTCATCACAGGTTTTCCGGACTCATCGTTATCGACGATCAGTTCAGTATCGACTCGGACTTCACCGAACATCAGCTTTGATTTTTCTGCATAAACTTTGAAGGTGGCGACGAAGCAGTTTGTCAGTGCCTGCGCAAACAAATCCTCTGGCGAAAAGGCGCCCCCGGGGCCATCGAATTCCGGTGGGATCGCGCACTCGTTTTGTAAATTCTGACTAGAAAATTGCCAGACCTTTTGAATGCCCGAGACCGATTTTGCATTTGCGGAAAAAGAAATTGGATACTGAATCATTTTGAAACCTCGCAGTAAGGGCTTTCGGAACATTCGTCGGATTTTCGCGGTAAGTAGGGGCGGACACGGATAAACAATCTGTAGCCAAATTCCATCAGTAAGCGGAAGAACTTAATGTCAGACAGGCGCACTAAAAATCGATAGCGCGGCAATTGTTGCCAGATAGTGCGAAACGCATCAACTCCTTCGTGCAACTGACCGGAACTGTCCCGCACGTGCATGACCCTGTGAACTTTTTGTGGGTCGAGACCATGCGTTTTCGGATTGAAACTAGGATGGGTGATGTCTAAGAAAATAAAATGTTCAGATCCAGGTAATTTGCGGTAGTGGTTGATCTCTGCGGAGCAAGCTCTGCAGAGCCCGTCGAAGTAAATGGTGCCGGTTCGGGAATTCATAGAGACCTCCGATAGTTCATACTACCATGAACTATTGGATCTTTCAAGAAGTGCTTTTAACCCCAACCATGACGTAGTGACGAGAGATCAGCATCCACGGCGAAAACAGCTTCAAGCGCATGCCAAACGGCATGGTCGATTTGGTGAGGCAAAGTGATAAAAACTCGATCGGATAAAAAAGCAAAATCAGCGGCGCTAAAAGGTAATCCTCACCCCGCCGAGACGTGTACTGAACATCCAGGACTTCAAGTCCGTTTTGGCGGTAGAGCTTCCAAAGTGCCTGAATCAGCATCACGTTCCAGTTTCCTTCAGTTTCGCTGTAGATTTTCTTAAATCTGCGAACCCGACCCAAAAACAGAAAAGACAATCGATCCCGGATCGTCAGAATGTTGTCGTTGGTCACGATCAGTCGGCCTCCGGGATTCAGATGAGCTGAAGCCTTTTCAAAGAATTCAGAGATATTATCGAAACACATGACGCCGCTGATGCAGGTGATGACGTCGAATGTTCGACCTTGGGCAAAGCTCCAATCGGCGCTGGAGCCACGGACGAAAAATTCTTTGATGTCTTCGAAAGGTTGTTCGAACAAATCCACGCCCTGAGGTTGAGCCTGCCGGTAGTGGTCGCGGATGGCCCTCAGAAAACTTCCTTGTCCACAAGGGATGTCCAGAATCGCGAATCCAGGCTTTTCCTGGACGCCGAGATGTCGGAAAACTTCTGCGTTGACGCCTAACTGAGTATTGCCTTTTTCGATCGTAGGTTGCATTGCCGCATTTGAAGGGATTCTGGGGCTAAATTCAAGCTGATTTTCCGGATTCCGGGTGCTAAAATCAAGCTGTGAATAAAAATGAGGTTCTCAAAGTACACGTAATCCGCTTGATGCCTGGTGACGACCTCAGGCTGGCGATGGAAGCCTTCATTCATGACACAGCCATTGCTGCGGGCATTGTGCTCACCTCCGTGGGCAGCTTGAGGCTTGCCGCGCTTCGATTTTCGGGCAAGAGCGAAACCACTGTCCTGAGAGGGCCCTTTGAGATCGTGTCCTTATCCGGAACGCTCAGTGACAAGGGTGGCTCGCACTTACATATGAGCGTGTCTGATGAAACGGGAAGAACAATTGGCGGGCACGTCACCGAAGGTTCTATCGTCTTCACGACGGTTGAAATCGCGATCGGCGAATTAACACAGATGCAGTTCGAACGGGAAGTCGATACGGTGACGAATTTTAAAGAACTCAAAGTGCGGAAACTGCCGCCATAGTCAGGGAATCTAGATCAAGAGGAGTGAAGCACAAATCGTCAGACTCAAAGCCAGCATGACAAAAGCAGGCAACGATTTTTTAACTGGATCTTTTACTTTTAAATGCATAGCCAGCGCACCGAGCATCAGCAATGCGACCAAAAGCGCACCGCTGAGTCCAACTGCGGAAAACCACAAGCCCACCACCAGCGCAATCGCGGCGCTAATTTTCAAAGCACCAACTAAGTAGTAAGACCAAGCAGGGAGTCCGTAGATAGCGAATTCTTGTTTCAAGTTGAGTGCCGAACTTCCACGGTATCCGGTTGCTCTGGAGCCTCTTATCAGCCAGACGTTCAGTAATCCTATAGCAACAATAATTTGAAGAATGCCGATGAAATTCATCTTGGGGCTCCTTGCAGAGGCGAGTGGTGTGTGGTCTAAGCTCTGACATGCATAATTTTCTAGTTACAGCTCAGATTATCTCGATTATATCCTTCTTGTACTACGGTACAAGCTGTTTAACTTCTCAACGAATGGTCATTGAGTTCAACAGATATAAGATGTCGTCATTCCGTGTAGCCATCGGAGTTTTACAAATTTCAGCGAGCTTCGGATTAGTCGCTGGCTTTTTCTTACCATGGCTCACACTTCTGTCCTCACTTGGACTTGCGATTCAAATGTTTTTGGGTGTCATCGTCAGATTTAAAATCAAAGATAGTTTTGTAGAAGCGATTCCCGCTTTTATTTTCTGCATTCTGAATTTATTCATTTTTTATGCGACGCTTATGTCAATTAACCGAATGTATTGGGGCTTTGACGGATGAAGCAAGCGACTGCTAGGTTGCCTTATTGCTTTCATAATATTTACCGGAGGAATTTCTTTGAACACTCATAAATCAAAATCGAACTCAGTAGTTAGCAGTAAAAAATGGATCGCTAAAGGGTTCATATTTTTAGCAGCGTTTCTTTCGATGGTGTTTTCTATTTATCTGTTTCATTCTGGCGATACTCAGCATGGAATATTCGTCGGTATCTGGGTTCCGTCCATTTTGTCTGCGGGTTCGCTTCTGATGGCAGGTATCAATGACTAAAGAAGAAATTCTGGCCGTTGGGGTGATTATCTTCGGTATTTTCCTAGTAGGTATTTACATATTTTTCCGTGTGGAATTTGAAAAAAAATCCCGCGATGGCGAAGTAGACCTTTAGAAAAGAAAACTAACTATAGGTTTTTGGTTAGAATCATGTGGCCGGAGGCTTTAAAAAATCCTTCGCGCATCTTCCGACTTAAGAATGGAACTAAAATAAAACTCCACCAAGGAGTTGGCATTCTGCGGCCGAGTTCAAAGGTCGCGCCGTCGATACGGCGCATGTACTTGCGCGAAGGCAATAGGACGCAATAAGCCCCGCACATAGGCTCCAAATTAAGAAAAAATTTCGTCCAGCCGATCTTCGGATACCACCGCAAGGACAGCTTCGCTATTCTAAATTCGCAGTGGTGACCTCGAAATAAAGCAGCGCAAAGTTTCCTCAATTATGCGAAAGGAGTAGACCAGGGGGAAATAATTTCTCGAGCGTGAGAGTCGGCAAGATTCGGGGGCAGCGGTAAATTTCATGGATATGAGAGGAACGCACCGTTGCGATGGATGTTCGAGAGCCATTACCCATAGAGTATCAAGGAAAGTGATAAGTCGCGCAGCCATCTACGTGTGGCAAAAAGACGTGCAGAAGTACTTGGGGCTCAAAGTGCCGTTTTCGTTCAGCCATTTATTTTTTGGTTTGGTCCTCGCGCAAGTAAACGTCTCTAATGCCGGGACACCTTAGACTAGTGCCCCTGTTGTTGGGGTAGATCCGAGGATCCGAGCGTCGCAGACAGTGAGCGAAGCGAAACGAAAGAAGCAAATTGTGAATGGAGGCGAAGCGAAAGCGAAGCATCCGCAGTGAGCAAATTGGCGTTCCCAAGGGGATTCGAACCCCTGTATCCTCCGTGAAAGGGAGGTGTCCTAGGCCCCTAGACGATGGGAACGTACCTGGATCTAACAAACTAACAAAAAACCGATCAAAAGTTTTCTCCGATTTTCAGTTCGGAAAAAATGGTGGCTCGCGATGGACTCGAACCATCGACCCCTTCATTAAAAGTGAAGTGCTCTACCAACTGAGCTAGCGAACCACGTGGTCACAAGGATTGCCAATCTCGTAGAAACAGC
>JACMRP010000199.1 GCA_014376325.1 Pseudobdellovibrionaceae bacterium | reverse complement strand
AACAAAAGCAAAAATGGATAATCGCTGCAAACGTACTGAATACCTTCCACTTGCGAAGCTAAAAACGATCGACTTAGTTTCTGCAGCGCACTTTCGGCAAGCGGCGTATTGTTTCGAAGATCTTTAAAGTTCGCGATGTTCAAAGCTAACTTCGATGCGGTCATCAATCCCGGAAAAGGTTGCAGCAAAAACGGCAAGCCCAATAGAGAATACGCATCGCCGATATAAACGTGCGACCGGTACGACTTACGGATGAACTCTTCTATTTCAACGTTCATGCTCGCTGCCGGAAAAAAGATGCCCTGTTCCGGTTGGATACGTCCCTGCTCGATAAATTTATTTAGGGAATTAAGATTGGACAATTCCTAAAGGCCCGTACCGTCGCATAGCGGAACCGAACTTGGGATATTCATAATTTCTAAATACTGGCGGTGAACGTAATTTTTTTCGTTCAATTTTATGACTGGCGGAAGACTGTCTTTAAATCCATTTCATCGTTTAAGAAGGTCGCCATGTCTTTTACGGAGTGGGGTACGCAAAAGCTCAGTTCACAACGAAACAAGGCCTCAGAAACTTTCGCCTCGATCAGTTTGGGGTTTACGGACCCGGCTCTTGGATTGATGATCACGGACACTCGCATTCGGAAACCTCTTTGGATAACGGAAGAAGGAGCAAGCCATATACCAACGGCTCCGCCCTTGTGGCCCAGTTCAGATAGAAATGCTGTCGACAATTTTAACAAAACGCCAACTTGAGCCCACATTCGTGCCATGTGGCAAATTACCCTGCTGCAGTGCTATCCTAGGGAGATTTGACCCTCCGCAGGAGTCATTTGGCTTTGAGATCTATTTTAAAGGCTGCTGAGCCGAGGTCCGTTGATTGCTATGTAGAAGTTCGAACCCTTCAACACCCTTTACGGAGATCCCGTTCATGAAGCAGCTCCTTAAATCCTCAGTCCTCGCTTGCTCACTTTTGATGCTGTTCGCGGCGTGCGCGCCGAAATCCAATGATAATCCAGTCGAGAACGTTCGCGTGGCAGGACAAGATCCTGACCTTCAGGGGAAAATTTTCCGCGGCAAATGTTCTCTGAAACCTCTAGAGTCTATCGCGACCGGAATCGCCACTGGTGGTGGTGCCGCAATCAAAAGTGCGCGTGAACAATTTCAGGTCGTCGGAGCCAATGTTACTCGCGCGACGCTGATGTACACGACGGTGGATTGTTCAGGACCCGAAAGCATTATCTTTAAGGAAACCGGTGAAGTATCGATTGACGGCGATCGCAAAACTTCGGATGAAGGTAAATACATCGACGTCCACATGCGCGCATTGACCGTGAGTATTGGCAGCGACGTGGGTGCGATGATCGCGCACGAGATTAAACTTTGCGGGACCGAGGAATGGGCGAACTCGACCGTAAGTGAAGTAACCGCTCAATCGGCAGAAGCAACTTGTTACCGTAAAACAGTACCGAGCGAGGACTCCAATATTTATCGCCTTCTAAATCCGAATACGCTGGTATTTGGTAAAAAAAGCTTCCTGGAGCGGAATGCGACTCGCCCAGATAGTTTGGATCTTGAATCGCAATTTTTGGCTAATTAATTTAGAAAATAATAATTACAAGGGAGTACATCATGGGAATTATCGGAACAATCGTTATCGGTTTCATCATAGGATTAATCGCACGCCTAATTAAGCCAGGCGACGACAAAATGGGATTCATTTTCACAACACTTGTCGGTATTGCCGGCGCTTTTGTGGGTGCTTACCTCGGTCAGTCGCTAGGTTACTACCAAGTTGGTGAGCCCGCGGGTTTCATCGCTTCGGTCTTCGGTGCGATCTTCGTTTTGGTACTTTTAAAGTTAGCTTTCGGTCGCAAGTAGGGGGCGCTCAGCTTTTTAGTTCTAATTTTTTTAGATATTGAAATATATTATATTTCGGAAAAAGAGGCGGAGAAGCCTCTTTTTTTTGCGAGCCTATTCGAAAATTGCCATTCGAACCGTTGCGTTCTGGCATTTCGGAAAATCTTTGCGGACATCGGTCAATACGTAACTAAGAACGTAATTTTTTCCGGCTTCAAATTCAAACGACGCTTTAGACTGGACCATCTCACTAATCACTCGACGAGTCGATGACGAGTATTCTTGCCAGAAAACGCGGCGAGAAAATATTTTTGAGCCTTCGCCCGTGCATTTCAAAGTCAGTTTTAAATTTTTGATATTGAAAAATAAGAAACCGTCGGTTTTAGGACTAAAAGTAAAGCTAAACCAGGCCTGGGCATGTTTAGTCAGATCAAGGTTCATGACATTTTCATATTTTTCAACATCGCCCGTCGAATCCTGCAGGGACAGCGTTTTAAAATCTTCTTCCTTGTCCAAACCATCCGGATCGGGCTTTCCGTCCTTGCGCGTTTCGGGCACGGGGACTGGGGCCAGTTCCCGAGAACTCAAAGCTTTATTCGCAGGATCACATCCCGTGATTGTGAAGATAGAAGTCACTGCTAAAAACAAGGCAAACAAGATATTTAGCTTTTTCATGTTTAAAGCCTAGCCGCGCCGAAACGACGCGGTCAAGACATTACCATTCTAGAGGACCGACGGACGATTCAGCTAAATGCGTAAGTTCATTTTTCTGCATCATAAGGCGAATTTGCGCGACGTCTTTCGCGAAGATTCGATCTTCGCGAGCGAACGGGACGGACTTTCTAATGTAGGCGTGAGCTTCGGCAACGGCCGCTGACGGCTTCAACGGCGCGAGCAAGTCCAAAGCTTGGCAGGCCGATAGAAATTCCATAGCGACGACATTTTCGGCGTTGCGCAGGATTTTTTCGAACTTCCGCGCCGCGATTGTTCCCATAGATACGTGATCTTCTTTTTCTGCGGAAGTTGGAATTGAGTCCACACTCGCAGGGTGAGCCAATATTTTATTTTCGCTCACCAGCGAAGCGGCCGCCACTTGCACAATCATGTGTCCGGAATTTAAGCCTCCGTTGGGGGCTAGAAAAGCCGGCAGCTCACTCATCTGCGGGGAAATTAATTTTGAAATACGGCATTCGCTGATGCTCGCCTGCGACGCGATCGCGATGCCCGCAAAATCCATTGCGTGCGCCACCGGCATACCGTGAAAGTTTCCGCAGGATAAAACTTTGTTATCGTCCGCAAAAACTAAAGGATTATCGGTGCTTGAATTTGCTTCGGTTTCTAAAACTTTGACGACGTAGCGGAGCGCATCTTTCGCGGCACCGTGGACCGCGGGCATGCACCTTAAACTGTAAGCGTCTTGTACACGATGATCTTCTGAAAAGTGACTATCGCCGATTTCGCTCGCAGGGCCCATCAACTTCAATAAATTACGGGCGGTTTTTGCTTCTCCGGGATGCGGACGCGTCGCGCTGATCAGCGGGTCGAAGGGTCTACGTGAACCACGCATACCCTCAAGAGTCATCGCGCCGGCAAGATCGGACAGCCATAACAGTCGTCGCGCTTCCCAAGCCGCTAGCAGTCCGATCGCGGTCATCACCTGACAACCGTTGATCATCGAAAGACCTTCTTTGGCTTTCAGTTCCAACGGCTCGATATTTTTTTCTTTCAAAAGTTTTTTGGCGGGAACAATCTGGTCGTTCTCCCATAGTTCGCCTTCGCCGATGATCGCGAGTGCCAAGTGCGACAGCGGCGCTAAATCGCCACTGGCCCCAACCGAACCTTGGCAAGGGATGACCGGTATCAAGTCGTTGTTCAAAAATTCTAGGATTTTATCTACGACTGCGGGTCGAATTCCGCTGTGGCCACGAGCTAGAGCGTTCGCCCGCAATACCATCATCGCACGCGATTGAATCTTGGTGAAGGGCTCGCCGATTCCCATCGAATGGGAGCGAATCAAGTTTCGCTGAAGCTGTTCGATTTCAGAATCGGAAATTCGCACCGAAGAAAACGCGCCGAATCCGGTGTTCACACCGTACATGACTTCACCGTTTTTGATTCGCCCTTCAATGTAGTCTCGGCTCTTTTGCATCTTCGCGCGAGCGCCCGGATCCAAATGCGCTTTCATTCCCGGATCTTGAGAAATTTCATAAAGATTTTCGAGAGTGATTTGCTCACCCGTCAGCACCAAAGTTTTCGAAGAATTTTTCATAGGCCGGGACGCTAACACAAAAGGCCGTCCAGACCTATTTCAGATGCGTTGCGCTACATTCAGGGCGCTACAGTCTTCGAATCAAATGCGGATATTTTGACAATTGATCGCCGTCAATACGAACCGCGATCCCGTGGGTAATTACTTGGTCCCCTAACGTCCCGTCCGCCTTGCGAATGAGCGCCTGAACTGAGTACTGAAACTGCAAGGTCAGGAACAGGGTGCGACGCTCCAGCGCTTTTAAGAACAGCACCCGTCCCCTTCCCGTCAGCACAAAAGAGCAGCTCTGCTCTTGACCGATCAATCCAGCTACGTGATTACAATCGTTCTTTTCGATGAGTTCAGGCAAGATGCCCGTCAACTCTAGTTTCGATTCAATAAATGGAACACCGCTGAAAATGGCGGCCGGATCTTTCACGAGAATGTCGGCCTTCGCTTTTTCGAGCTCATCGCGCGTATACGCAGGCACGAGTGTCATCGTGACGATCCCAACTCTGGAACTGAGGCCGCGACGATATTCAGTATAAGCAAAAAGCGGAACCGCTTTGTCGTTTTTTGCGATCATCACAACGTTCGGCGCCACGTAGAATCTGTGCGGATCTGCGTGATCGGGATAGATCGTCATGACGTCGCTGTTAGCAACATTTTCGTTTACGATCGGAACTGCAAATGCGGCGTATGATAAAATTTGAAAACAGAAAACTAGAAATATCTTTTTCATTTTTTCTCCTGAAGGTAGCAGTGGCCATCGCAAAAAAGCGACAGGCGTTGATCTAAGTTTTGAACAAATTCATCCGGCGAACATTTCGAATTCGCAAATGTGAACAAGGTAGCCTGTACGAACTCATCCGTTTCCAAGCCCGAACTTAATTTTAGAATTGCCGGACCGTCAGCCTTGCATGGACTCAGACGGGCCAACCCGTTTTGATCGGATTGTGTCTCGGGCTGCGCACAGCCCGCTACTAGCGCCATCGAAATTAGAAACATCTGAGTTTTCATAGTTCCTCCCGATTTCAATTCATTTCGATTTTAAGTTTCGGTCGCAATATTAATTCTAAATCGCGCGTCCTGTTTTCGGTATAGGCGGCCCGCAAATTTTCACGCGATGATGTGATCTTTAACTTCGTCCGCATCAATTCCGCAAAACTGTTTGCGGTGACTGGCGACGGCAATTCAAAACATTGTCGAATGAGCTGCTGTTTGTAGATATCGAAAGTCTGATCGTACCGAATCTTTGATGGTTTCTTCATGGTCGCAAGGGCCGTCGCGAAATCCGCCAGGGTCTGTACTTTGAGGTCGCTGCAAACGTCCATCGAGGTTTCGAAAACTTCGACCTCGGTCTTTGCAAAAACCTCTGCCTTAACGGGAATCACGATACGCAAATCTTCGGGTCGATCACGCAGGAGCGATTTTAATCCTTGTACTTGTGCAACCTTCAACGAAAACTGCGCGCTCAACAGCGGACCCATCTGCGCCTGACGTAGTATGGTTTCCTTGCTGATTCCGATTTCAGGAATCGCGATGGTGATTTGATCTTCGGCTGGCCGAACGACCATGGCTTTAAGAACATACGCGGGGAACTGCAATTTTAGATCTTCACTCTGCTGTCGAATTGCCGCCCCTTTATAATCGAGGGTCAGGGTCAGTACACCGCCGTCTTTTTGCAAATCCAGCAGTTGAACCGCTAGAACCGGTGTCGGCGCATAATATACGATCTTTTCGGAGTCGTTGACCTCAAGAACTTGTGCGTAAGCCAACTTTGAAAATAAAGTCATGGTCAGTAAAAATATTCTTTTCATGCGATCCCCTTATTTGCCATCGGCAGAGACGATGAGTTGATCCCGGTATTTTTCTAAATCTTTGAGCACAATGTTCGTGCAGAAGTGCCGTTCTTCGAGATCCGTTCGTTT
>JACMRP010000198.1 GCA_014376325.1 Pseudobdellovibrionaceae bacterium | reverse complement strand
TCGGCTTGTTCGGCCACCGTGTCGGCACTGATACCAACGACATCCGCACCTTGAGCACGGATTTTTTTGATGTTATCGCGAAACGCGCAGGCTTGTTTCGTGCAACCCGGAGTTCCGGCCTTCGGGTAAAAATACAAAACGGTCCACTTGCCCTTGCGGCTGTTTAAATCGAAGTCTTTGTTTTCTTGAGTCTTAGCGGTGAACACTGGCGCCGCCTCGTTGACCTTTAACTCTGCCATCGCGCCCGACGTAAAACCAAAAATTGCGCAGCTCAAAATGATTAAATTAAAAAATTTCATAAAAGACTCCTTCATTATTCAAGATCGAAAAAAGACCGGATCTCGGTCCTGCGGGCCATCGTATCTTTGTAACCGAGCTCTAGCAAAGCATTTAGATACTTCGGCTCAAAGGAGAGATAACTGAGCAGGTCCAAGCCCTTGTTCGCTTTCAGTCCGATGCCCTTCAGCAAAAAACGGAGCATCATCGGCAGACGGTTTAATTCGTCACCCGACATGTCGCCGACTTCTTGTGTGGGACGCAAATTCAACAGCGGAATAAATCGCAGATGATCCGGCTGTAATATACGCTCTTCTTCCGTGATCGAAGACATTGCTCGGTTGATGCGTTCTAACCGCGCGATGTCTGCGTCCAAAGAGTCAAAAAATAAACCATTCAACACGGTTCCGGCGATCTCCCCAAGAGTCACGTCAGAATTAGCCACTGCGGGTTTGCTGGTGGAGCTTGGGCCGCGAATCCCGATGACGAGCAACTTATCTGCCCCGAGGCGAACGGCGGCACTGAGCGGAGTGTTCAAGCGGACCATGCCGTCGCCGTAATGCGCTTCTTCAATCTTTACCGGCGGAAAAAACACCGGTATCGCGGAAGAAGCCAGAACGTGGTCCGCAGAAATTTTTGTTCGGTGACTGATGCGATTTAATGTTTCCCAATTTTCAATTTCTTCCCGACTCGAAAAGAATGTCACCGAATGGCCAGTGTTGTAATTAGCGGCCGTTACCGAGACCGCATGAATTTGTCCGGATTTAATGTGTTCTTCCAATGAATCAAAATCAATCCGCGTGCGGATAAATTTACTCAGCGGCGTCGTGTCCAACAAATAATTAATCGCGTGTCGGCCTTGCATTCCGCCCATGACCCGGTCGCGAATCCAACGTAGCGCGATGATAAAAACATTCGGCGCTTTGGTATTGAAGATCCTCTTAGAAGTGATTTTCGACCATTCATGCCACATGCCTTGGGTCGCGGCCAAAAAGCTTTCGCTACGGCTTCCGAGCCAAGTTCCGTTAATGGCGCCAGCAGAATAACCAGAAATAATTCGAAACGGATTTTTATCAAACGCGGTGATTTCGGCGATCGCCTTCAACGCTCCGACTTGATAAGCGGCGCGCGCACCACCCCCGGTCAGCACTAATCCGTAGCGGGTATGCGAGCGTCCTGGTTCTTCTTTCATCGGTAAATCTCGAGTTCTTCGGGTGTATCTAGATCGACGGCAGCTTCATCTCCTGCAATCACGGCCCACTCGCCTTCCCCTAATGTGGATTTAAGCCCGCGCTCCCCGGTCAGCGCTTCGGCACGTTCAAAAAACTTTCGCGGGATGATCGCGGGTGGACCCATATAATTTTCTCCGGCAGTTAACACGCAACGTCCGGTCTTCTGACTTTCACGTAGAAGTTCATTCAGGTGACTGTCGTCGACGAAAGGTTGATCCACCGGAAGAACGATAATGAAAGCAACATTCGGGTCCAACCGCCGAATGGTGGTGACACCCTTCGCGATCGATGTGCCCATGCCTTCGCTCCAGAGTTCGTTCCATATTTGATGAGTACCCGCCAGATCAGGCGCAATTTGTTCTGCATGGCCGCCCTTCACCACCATCGTCGACGAGCCCGAAAAAGCGTTTGCCGTCTTCAATGCGCGGGCGATCAAAGTGTTTCCCCGCCACTGCGCCAAGGCCTTCACGCCTTTGAATCGCTTCGAATCGCCGGCCGCCAAAATCATCGTCCAGACGTTCGCGGATTTGGTTTCTATAAGCCGCTCTTGAATTTGCGCAATGACCGAAAGCGCGATTGTTTCCGGAGAATTGCAATGAGTAAATAATCCGATCGGCGCGGACACCACGGATTTCAAATGTTGTGCAAGTTTAACATCATGCAAATTCAGCAAATCTTTTTGCAAGCGTTCATACCGCGTGAACGGCCCAAGGCATCCGAGGTACCCGATCCGGTGTTCCTTCATGCCTAAAAGTATTTCCATATCGGCTTCGTAATTATGAGTCATCAACACAACTGCCACATGCGTACCCTGGGACACACTTTGCGCGATTTTATCCACGGCAAGGTGCTGGACATTTTCGCCTGGAAATCTTTCCGCAGTTGCTAGGTCGCCCCTGTAGTCGATAAGTTGAACCGACCAACCCAAGGATCTCGCGATTGGAAGATACGCATCCGCGTCCGCACCGCAGCCAATCAACACTAAGTGCAAAGGTGAAATCCATTTTTCAACCAGGGCGTTTTCGTCTTTTAGATTCAAATTCTTCACGAATTTTCGCTGGCCTAATGTGGGGCCTTCTAAACTAACTTCGACCCCGACTGCCAAACGGGGAACGCCAAAGGGAATCTGCAAGTATAGCTTTTCACGATCAACTTCTTCGAACAAGACATCGATGACCCCTTTACAGCCCGTTTGGTAGCCGAGCAAACGATCTTCGTCGGCAAGCGTGCTGAAGGATTCGACGTAAGGTAATTGTTTGAACTTTTCTTTGGCGCTCATCTCGATGGCGTTTTCTAAACAACCGCCGCTGAGCAACCCGCTGGTTTCGCCGGACAGGGCAATGACTTTTTTACTTCCGACACCGCGGTAACTAGATCCGCTCTTCCGAACCAAAGTACAAAGTATTAACTTTTGGTCCGGACGGCGCTGAATAAAATTTGTGATTTCGACCAAGTCCCGCATGACAGTCTCCGACTATTCCGGGCATTCTGCTCCGGTATTGATCCATTTGGCAATGATCTGGCCGAACTTTTTTTGGTTCATCGGCGCGGGCTCACGTTCAGTCCCTGGGTTCCATCCCCAGCCGACCAGCTTGTCCTCTGCATTATGTTTTATGAACTCTTCTTTGGTTTTTCCTCCAGCAAACATCCCCGGATTTTTTGGATCCTTTAGTTTACGACAAAGATCTCCTTTCGAAAGACCTTCCCAGGCCATCTCTTTCGGAGCCAATTGCCAATGAGGCGCTCCGGGAACGCCCGAGTATTTATTATTTTCGTTGCCGTGACAGGTGGCGCACTTCATGCCAACCGCTCCGTTGTCGCCAACGCCGCGCTGAACATTCATGATGTGCACGTGTTGATCCATGCCCTGATGCGGCTGTTCGCCTGAAGGATGGCAGTTGATACATCTCGGATGCTGAAATACCGCTGCCGCTTGATTAAAAAATTGCAAGGAACTTTCTTTTTGTCCGAGCGCTTTCGCCTCCGCCTTCAACGGGGCGGCCAAAACAGTCCCGGATAAAAAAATCCCGCAACAGAAAATCATTTTAGGTATGAAGCTGTTCATATCGCCCTAAGCTTTCGCTTCTGGAGAGAATGGCAATACGCGCAGTCTCTTCTGGGTCAGTCTGTACATGGCATTTGCGACGGCCGGCGCGACCGGCGGAACTCCTGGTTCACCAAGTCCCGTGGGTGGATCATTGCTCTGGACGAAGTTTACGTCGACGACCGGCATATCTTGGATTCTTAGCACTGGAAAAGTGTCAAAATTCTTCTGCACGATTTCGCCGTCCTTTAACTGGATTTGTTGCCACAGCGAGGACAATCCAAAAACAATTGCGCCTTCAACTTGAGTCTTGGCGGTTTCAGGATTAACGACTTGTCCGCAGTGCACGCCACTCCAGACCCGGTGAACTTTTGGATGACCGTTAACCATCGATACGTCGACCAAATGACCGACCACACTTTCGAAAGATTCGTGGAGTGCCAAACCGAAAGCGTGTCCTTCAGGTAATGACTTCTGATTCGATTTCATTTTCTTTTCTAGGATGTCTAGAATCGCTATCTGCCTCGGAGAATCTTTGAGAAGTTTTCTGCGATATTCGAAAACATCCTTCCCCGATTTTTCCGCAAGCTCATCGATCGCGGTTTCCATTACGTAGGCGGTATGGGTGTTGCCTACGGAACGCCACCACAAAGACTGAACCGGTGTCGTCATCAAACTCTGCTGGCAACGGAACACCGGAAGCTTATATGGAGTATGATGAACACCTTCGACAACGGGCTCTTCGACGGGGCCTCGCATGAAAGCCTCAAACGGAGATCCCTTCATGATCGACTGGCCAATCACGTGATGATCCCAAGCGATCAGATTATTTTTTTCATCTAGTCCTAAAGTCACTTTATGAAAATTCATCGGGCGGTAATATCCGCCACGCATATCGTCTTCGCGAGACCATACAACTTTCAAAGGTTTTTTTACGATTTTCGCGAGCGTGCACGCTTCGACAACGTAATCCGAAGTTTTACTTGCGCGTCGACCGAAACTACCACCGGCAAAGACCGTGTGGATATTGATTCTTTCCGGGGCAAGACCGAGCGCTTTGCTTGCGGCCATCAGATCTGTGGTTGGCATTTGGTGACCTGCCCAGATGTCGGCCGTCTTTCCGTCAAAGCGCACCGTGCAGTTCATCGGTTCCATCGTCGCGTGCGCTAGAAACGGAAATTCGTATTCAAGATTGACCACGTTCGTGGCTTTTTTCATTTCGGCTTCGACTTGACCGCGCTCTTCGGTCACGAGACCCAGTTTTTTCCCAGCGTCCTTAAAATTATTCATAAAGCTTTGATCGGAAGCGCTTTTATTGACGCCATAATCCCATTTCAAAATCAGCGCGTCACAAGCTTTTCGAGCGATGTGCGAGTTCGATGCAAGAACCGCCACCTTGTTACCGAAACGAACAACTTTAGACACGCCTTTAACTTGGCTTGCCGCCTTCGCATTAAAAGAGGCCAACGTCGCGGACTCTAATGAAGGCCGCGCGATCGCGACGTACAGCATTCCTGGAGTTCTGACGTCCATTCCAAAGATCGCTTTGCCGTTTGTTTTTTCGAGCGCATCCGTACGCGGAATCGATTTCCCGATAAATTTAAAATTTTTGCTCGATTTTAATGGCGGATTTTGCGGCAACGGTAACTTCGCGGCACTTTCCGCAAGATCTCCGAAAGAAAGTTTTTGGTCATTCTTAGAACTAATAATAAATCCGTTTTCGGCACGGACATCTTTGACGGATACGTTCCACCGAGCGGCGGCCGCAGACTTCAACATCTCGCGCATCGAAGCGCCGATGACACGGTGTTGCTCCCAAGATGTGCGAAGGGCGTTAGAACCGCCCGTCATTTGAATCGGCATTCCGACGGCGTTGTACACCGGATCCACCGGGGCCGAAATAGAGCGAATGGATTTCCAGTCACATTCGAGCTCTTCCGCAATCAATTGCGCCAACGACGTATTTACTCCCTGGCCCATTTCTAAACGGTTGATTACGATCGTGATCGAATTATCAGGGGCGATTTGAATAAACGCATTAGGCGGATAGACCGCCGCCGCATTTGCAGGTTCCGCAGCGAGTGCGCGCGCCATTTTACCCGGAAGATAAAATGAAACGACCAGTCCGCCAGTGACGGCGATAGATCCAGATAAAAAATGTCGGCGATTTTGATTCAGTTGATTTTCTTCCATCCAAGCCTACCCAATCTTTTCTGCGGCTTGATGAATTGCCGAACGAATACGTTGGTAAGTTCCGCAGCGGCAAATATGTCCGCCTAGGGCTTGATCAATATCGGCGTCGCTGGGTTTCGGAATTTCGCGGAGCAAAGCGACGGCGCTCATGATCTGCCCTGACTGGCAGTAACCGCACTGGGGAACGTAATGATCCACCCACGCTTGTTGCACGGCTTCGCTCACTTTGTCGCTGAGGCCTTCGATGGTTGTGATTTTTTTTCCGACAGCTGCAGCAACCGGAAAGGAGCAAGATCGTATTGGTTGTCCGTCCACGTGAACAGTGCAGGCCCCGCAAAGTGCTTTGCCGCAGCCAAACTTTGTTCCTGTAAAATTAAGTTCGTCGCGAATCACCCATAATAGCGGAGTATCTCCGTCGACCTTCAATGCAAAATTATTGCCGTTCACTTCAATGTCCATGAATTCCCCTGACCGTAGATGCAATTCACCTGATGCGATTCAACTATGGTCAGAGGTATAGAGTCATTATGTCACGACAAAAATTTGTCACCGGGATTTTTTTAAAATTTAAAAATTATTTTCCGCGGAAGAAAAATGCCCAAAGCAAGATGACCACGAAGCCTGGTACACCTAAGAAATAAAGCAATATTGGAACGCCGACTTTACCGTTTACATTGTCGATCACTGACTGAAGCTGTTTCATTTGGAACCCCTCATGCTGATGTTAAATTTTGCGCGAAAATAATCCTTCGCTCCGTTTGCAAATTATCATAACTGCAAAACGAGGGCCGAGCGCGAAACTCCGCTCAATTCAATTGAGCACGCAAAATTGAACTTGCCGAGGAATTTTGCCCCCTTTTTATGACCTGTCAATTCACAGATCCAAAATTTCTAAAAACATAGTTATAATCAAATTATGAATTCGTTTAATTACATAGTAACGACGCTTTTAATCATTTTCACTTTCACCGAACAACATGCTGGCGCGCAGACCTCTGATATTCGAATGCCACCTGGCGACGAGCAGTTGTTAGCTCCCTGGTTAGATTTTCGCGGAGGCGGCCACGCTGTAGGACCCACTCAAACACTCCAGCGCAAGAATCCCGACGGCAAAGTGACGCCATGGTATGGAGGTTTGCAGAATGGGACTTTACTGCCGGCTAGTGGTGATGGTTTCGTACGGCTCAACTCTCCGGATACTAGCTGGGGCACGGGAATGATGATTTCTCTTATTCAAAATTCCACCGCGTACTTTGTCGGACATTATCCGATGAAAAATAAAGTGTACGTCGCCAGCATTGCCCAAGAACATGGCGGACCCTACGGTCCCCACAACAGCCATCAGAATGGACTGGATGGGGATATTCTTTTCATGGGCCAGACGAAGTACGGCACCGTCCTCGATGACGTGGGTCAAGTCACTAGCAAATTTAATCCCGAATTAAATTGGGCATACTGGAAATTGATCAGTCGTCAAAAAATCGTCATTGAAAGCAAACCGGTCAGCGCGGTGTACATGATTTTTGTAGCGCCGGTGTTGAAAGACTATCTTTGCAACTGGGCAACGCAAAACGGAATGCTCAGCGATCCAGAAAATGCCGAGATTATGCGTAGACTCCGAAGAACGGCAGGCCATGACACGCACTTTCATGTTAGACTTCGCTGCTCGCCTTATTACGCTGACTGTAACCAACTTGGTGACATTGCGGCCGGCACGGGCTGCGACTGAAAAATCAGAAGCTGTAGCCAAGTTGGATTTTAACGACCGCGAACTCGGGGACTCGCTTGAAAATTTTCAGGGCACTGCCGACGTCCCGTCTCCGGTCTTCGCTAGAGCTTGCATCTAGGAAGGGCACGCTTTCTTCTGTGACGAACAGGGGCCAATGAATCATGAACCAATCTGCACCCCAAACGTAACCTTTTTTAGTCTGCCACCGCTGGCCGAAGCCCCAAGTCACGCCGACCGTATTGAGCTCTAACATCTTAACGCTCGACTGCGCGGCGCCGGCAACGGAAGACAACAGCGAATTTCCGATCTGAACATTCATCATGTTGTAATAAAGACCCGTGACGAAACTCCAAGTTTTTCTTTCGTTATAGCACCGGGATAGCAGGCTAAATCTTTGCTCTTTGATTTCACCGATGTCGATCCCGAAGGCGCCCCAACCTAGGCTGCCAGTTGCGTACTCAAGTTCGTAGCTGTCCGCAGAACTCTCGTTGTACGCGACCGCGAGAGCCTTCTTAGAAAAAACCCAAGATTCAAATAAGGAATACTCCCCGGCGACGGTCCATTTTGTCGTGCCCCGATTTTCTCTCGTGGCGGCTAAGGTAGCCTTTGCCTCTTTCAACTTATCGACCGTTCCGTCGTAGGCCCCCTTGGCGGTATCAGTAGTTTTTGTTTTGAGATCCTCCCACTTACTTCCTTCTGCTTGACCAAAAGCCAGGGGTGCCGCAACAAAAGTCAGGACGAATAAGAAATGATGAAGTATGCGCAAGGTGCCTTCCGAATTTCCGGAATCTAAGCATTTTAGTCATTGTGAAGCTAGGACAAAAAAGGCAATCTTGGCGGAGCATGAAGAATTCTGATCTTAGTTATTTTACAAGTCCCCCCAAAGCCCAAGGAAAACAATTCTTCGTTCAAGAATGGAATCCTGCACACGAAACCGTCGTGCTTTTTATACACGGGTTTCCTGGTTGCGGCGATCAAGCGAAACTCATCACGACCACTTCGATGAGCACCTCCTTCCGCCTGATCGCGGTCGATCGCCCCGGATACGGGGAATCTGATTTTCAGCCGATGCTGACACCGCTTAAGTTTGCAGAACAACTTGTCGAAATTCTGGATCATCTCAAAATCGATAAACTTCGACTGTTATCGGTCAGTGGTGGTGCGCCCTATTCACTGGCGCTCGCTCATTTGCTGGGCGAAAGAGTGGAGCGAATGTGTTCGGTCGCCGGCGTAGCTCCCCTGACTCGTAAAAACTTTCAGTACATGAATTCACAGCAGAGAAAAACTTGGTTGTTAAGCCAGTGTTTGCCGAAATCGGTTCAGCACGCGATGTTGAACCGGGTGTGGCTCAAGGGAGTTGAGCGAGTCGAAGAATTTCTGTTTTCGCCCACTGATGGAGTCCACGGTCCGGACCAAGTGGTTTTCGCGCATCCGGATATTTCACCAGTTCTTTCCGCAACTTTAAAGCGTGCCTTATCGCAGGGACCGCGCGGCATCATACACGATCTGAACGTTTACGCTCGCGATTGGGGATTTAAGACCGACGGGATCGCCTGCCCAGTGACTTTATGGCACGGCACCAAGGATGACGTCGTCCACTTGGCCTACGCGAAAGACATGAAAACAAAATTAAAAAATGCGAACCTTAGGATCATCGATGACGAAGGGCATTTTTCGATCGCTATGAATTTTCGCGACCATATTATTTCTGATCTCCTTTTGAAAACTTCTTCGTGAAAGCTTTATTTTTTTTCCTGACTATTTTTTTATCACTGTATGCTGGAGCGAATGAAGGCACTCGGATCATCGCGTGCAAAGTCGAACCGCTACTGCTTCCAAATAACCGAGTACAAGTCGGATTTTACAAAAGCGTCGATCCCGGTAAAAAATCTGTTCTGATCATACCACCAACCGGTGGCGAAAATGTCTTGGACCGCAGCTACGCAAGCAATCTTTGCGAAGGCGGTTTTGACGTCTACTTACTTCAGCACTGGAACAACGACGACGATAACAGTATAGACCTCGGTATTCACCAACGAGCTTACGACAGCGTCCAGCAGGCAATCGCCGAAACTTTAAGTCAGATACAAAGTCCTTTCATCGGAATCCTTGGAACTAGCGTAGGCGCGATTCACGTATCTTCTGCGATGAGCCTGCATCCTCGACTCGATGCCGCTTTTCTGATTGTTGGCGGAGCACCCATCGCGAACGTTATCGCCACTACCGATCAAGAGGCACTCGTCAAAGCCAGAAAGATTCGATTTGAAATGCTCCACTACAAAAACGATGCAGAATACATCGCGGCCCTGGATAAAGAGATCCACACGGATCCCTTTAAACTGCCGCAAGGATTTCGGGGGAAGACTCTAGGAATGGTTATTTCTTCGGATGATACCACCGTGAATTATAAATA
This sequence comes from Pseudobdellovibrionaceae bacterium, assembly GCA_014376325.1. The sequence continues at coordinate 1,114 of JACMRP010000198.1, read as the reverse complement.
TCAGCTTCAACTCAAAGAACTGTGGCAGCCACAGACACTCATCGAACTCAGTAATGGCCACTTTTTTGCCATTTTAAAAACTTGGTTGTTTCACAAAATGGAAATCGTCCATTTTTTTCAGAACGCGGCGCAAGTTCCGAAATCCTAACAATAATCTGTATTGCCTCCATCGGGAACACGGGAGAAGCTTTCGTTTTTCGGGGGTTCTATGGAGTTTAGGTTATTGCACCAAGTTATTGCACTGACGTTGATCGCATTTTCGCTCAGCTCGCTTGCTTACACTCTTGAAGACTCGATCCCCGCACGGAAGGCCGCGAATAAGACGGAGCTTCAGTGGTCCCTCTGCAACGAAACCTCCGCTTCGTTCGCGCGTAAAACCGGAAGTCCTCTCAAAAATTCAGAAAAGCGTTCCGTCTACTTTCTAGAAACGTCAGATATGCAACTGACTAAGAGTCATGCTTTCTTAAGAATCAGGGAAGAGGACCGGACTTTTAAAACTTCCGCGAAAGTAAACTATCCGGACGACACTCAACTTCCGTGGAAAAAACTTAAAGGCAAAGATTCAAAATGCGAATGGGACCGTTACGGAAGTTTCAAAAAAGTCGGCTGTTCGCTTAATTTCGAAGCAAGCTCACTTGCGACCGCCGTCTCTAAAGATCAGAAATCATACATCGAATCCGCAACCGCATTCCGCGCGTGGGATCAACTTAAAATTCTTGGCCCCGCTTCCGATGAAGAGTGGAGCTGGACTCCGGATCACTTGCCGTCCGATCTTTCCCTAGAACAAACAACGGCGCCTGGATTTACGTCGTTAGAACTTTCCACCCGGGTCTCCACAGAAGACAGCGATGACACTTATGATTACGTTCAGGAGTGGTTATCGCAGAATCAAGTGGAACTCTGCCCCGTACAGCGTGGCAAAAGCGAAGCGCTGATTCGAGCCTTGCTCGCGCCTTAAGTATCCACTATCTTGTCCCCATGATTTGGACACAAAAGCCCGACCTAAAAATGATTCAGAAGATGTGCCTAGGAACTATGTGCGAAACCCTGGACATGGTCTTTACCGAGGCCGGTGACGATTACCTTATCGCAACCATGCCGGTAGATGAACGGA
>JACMRP010000197.1 GCA_014376325.1 Pseudobdellovibrionaceae bacterium | reverse complement strand
TTGACGATCTCGGTCTTTTCTAATTTGACGGTCGCGCATTCGACTTCGACATAATTGGCCGTCGAATAGGCCAAGGACTTCGTCAACTGATGCATGAAGGCTTCGGAATTATCCGGAAAGGTGGTCGCCTCTTCGGCGTTAAAACCCGGAATAACAATTTTTGCATCGAGCGCTTCCGCGAATGCCGCCCCGATATTTAAAAATATCCCATTGCGATTAGGAACCCAGACTGACTTCGCGGTCTGTAAAGACGTCTGATGACTCTGAATATCGACTTGCGTGCCGGTTGGGACCGGTTCAGATTCCACCAACAAAGAAGAACGATTGAAATCTTTGAACCATGGCAGGGCTACAACTTTATGGGCAACCCCCACGCGCTCTGCGAGTTTCGCGGAATGCGCGAGCTCTTGCTTCGCGGCCTTTTGCCCGTAGTCAAACGTCAGTGCTAAGACGACTTCGTACTTTTCTGCGGCCTCAAACAAATTCACCGAAGAATCTAGTCCCGAAGATAAAAGGACGACGGCTTTTTTTCGACCCTTAATCATGAATTCACTCGCACGTCGCGAACCAAAATCTGCACGGTCTTTTGGCCATTAAAGTAATTCCACTGCAGTTCCCCTAAGACATCTAAATAAGCGTGCTCCGCTTCCAGAACTTGCAAATGTCTCGGCGAAGGCGAAAACAGCAAGGCTTCGTGGCTTCCGGCGCCATCAGGCTCCACCAATTTTAAGCGCCAGTGCCCGCCTTTCAGTGAACGTTTTGAATGAAGCAACACTTTTGAAAAATGAATCAACGGAATAGCAAACCCTGCACCAAAGGGTCCGACAAAATCGTACCACTTCATGAGCGGTGCACCCACATCACCCAATCGGGCTTGCACGTCGTAAAATATTTCTAAGGGTTTTGGTTTTTCGCGCAACCCGCTGAAGTGCGAACCGAGCGCATCGACTAAGTTTGGAACATTCGCGCCGTGAAGTTCAAATCCTGCAGCGGCCGAGTGACCCCCGAAGCGGGTCAAAAACTTTTCGGCAGAGCTCATCGCTTCGACCAAACACGCTTCTTGTCCTTGCGGCAATCGCGCGCTGCCCACGATCACGCCGTCGGATCCTTGCGAACCCACGAAGGCCGGGCGATTAAATACCTGCGAAAGTTTCGTCGCGATCAAACCCACGATGCCGCGATGAAAGTTCGGCGACATCACAAACACAAAGTCTGGATGAGTCCACGAATTTAGCAATGCCAAAGCTTCGGCCTCGGCCTCGCCTTGCAATTGAACGCGCGTGGAATTGTTTTTCATCACTTGGCGAACCATCGTTGTTGCGGACTCAAGATTGTCCACCAGGAATAAATCAATCGGCAAAATTCCGTATTCCATACGACTGAGGGCATTCAGCTTCGGCGCAAACCGGATGGCGACATCTTGGCTGGTCAGGGCGCGGTTTTCTAAATCAACCTCTCGCAAGAGCGCGCGCAGTCCGGGTCGCTGCGTTTCCGCAAGTTTGATCAGCCCGTGTTTTACGAGCACCCGATTGTCATCGACGAGCGGAACCATGTCGGTCAGAGTCGCGATCGTAAAAAAATCTAACAGTTCTTTAAGGTCAAAATCATTTTTGGGTAATTCTGCATGATCGGTAAAGTAACGTTTTAAAGCACGCAGCAAATAAAATGCAACACCCGCCCCGCAAAGGTAGGTTAATCCAGAGGGGCAATCGCCCTGGTTCGGATTAAGGATGACGAAGGCCGGCGGCAGAACTTCGCCTGGTAAATGATGATCCGTTAAGATCACATCGATGCCGTGCTTGTTTGCCATTTCGACTGCGGGATTTGCGGTGATACCGACGTCGACCGTGATGATAAGGGTCACGCCCTGCGCGTGTAATTCTTCGACGACCTTTGCGTGAAACCCGTAGCCTTCAGACAATCGCTTCGGCTGGTAATGAACGACGTCAGTAAAACCTAACGCCAGCATTCCCGTCTTCAGCAAAGCTAAGCCCGAAGTTCCATCCAAATCGAAGTCGGCGTAGATACAGATTTTTTCTTTTTTCAGCGCGGCTTCGCCCAGACGTTGAACGGCCTTTTCCATGCCCTTG
>JACMRP010000196.1 GCA_014376325.1 Pseudobdellovibrionaceae bacterium | reverse complement strand
GCACTTAGAATCGACAACTTATTTATCGAATTAGACGGTCCCGAAATTCCGATCGGGGACGGCAGTGCGAGCGAATTTCTAAGGGCACTGCTTGAGGTCGGGATGGTTGAACAGGACCAGCCACGTAAATACTGCTACATCACAGAACCAATTTATTTTTCAGAGGGCGAAAAGCACGCCTACGTTGTTCCGTACCATGGACTCCGCCTGACGGTGACGATCGATTTTCCGCATCCTGCTATCGGATTGCAAAAAATGGATTTGGACGTGAATGAAGAGTCTTTTGGCCGGGATGTTGCGAATGCTCGGACTTTCGGTTTTTTGAAAGATGTTGAGGCGATGAAGACTCGCGGTCTTGCCAAGGGCGGAAGCCTCGATAACGCGATTGTTTTAGATCATGACAGCATCATAAATCCTGGCGGACTTCGTTTTGCCGATGAGTTCGTTCGACACAAAACTTTGGACGCATTAGGTGACTTGGTAACTTTAGAAATGCCGTTGATGGGTCACGTTGTTTTGTACAAAGCTGGTCACGACGTGATGAATAAATTAGTGCGAAAAATTATGGATTCGCCGAACAGCTTTCGGCACGTGGAACTTGGCGCGGACATATCGCAGGAAGTCCAGCGATTCTCGGGCTGGGTTGTCCCAAATTAAATATTAGTTCATACTTTCTTCATGACTATCAAAACTCCTATGTTCACCGGATACCAAAAATTTGTTGTCGCTGTACTCGCTTTTCTGCAGTTCACCATCATTCTGGATTTTATGATCATGTCGCCGTTGGGCGCGATGATGATGCCGGCACTCAACATAACCCCTTCACAATTTGGCGTGGTCGTTTCGGCTTACGCTTTCAGTGCGGGAATCGCGGGACTACTAGCTGCGGGATTTGCAGATCGCTTCGACCGTAAAAGGTTGCTGCTGTTTTTCTACGGTGGATTTCTTCTTGGGACATTGCTTTGCGGGATCGCTCCCGATTTTCATTCTTTATTGGCGGCAAGAATTATCACGGGGCTTTTTGGTGGCGTGATCGGTTCCATTGCCTTCGCGATTATTACGGATCTTTTTTCAATGGAAAAACGCGGTCGCGTGATGGGCTTCGTGCAAACGGCGTTTGCAGCGAGCCAAATTTTAGGTATTCCGGTTGGACTTTATCTTTCTAACAAATGGGGCTGGCACGCGCCGTTTTTGATGATCGTGCTGATCAGCGCGATCGTCGGGGTTTTTATCATTATTTATTTAAAGCCCATCGATGCGCACTTAAAATTGCAGGTGGACCGCAACGCCTTTCGACATCTGCAAGCGACGATTGCGGAGCCTCGGTACTTGCTGGCATTTGGTGCGACCGCCTTGCTTTCGATCGGTGGATTTATGCTGATGCCCTTCGGCAGCGCGTTTACGGTTCATAACTTGGGCATCTCCCTAGAAAATTTACCGATGGTTTATTTGATCACGGGTTTGGCCGCGATCTTCATCGGTCCACTTGTCGGCAAGGCCAGCGATACCTTCGGTAAGTTCCGCGTATTTACGGTCGGCAGTTTGCTCAGCATGATCATGGTTGTTTATTACACGAACATGGGACCATCGAGCCTGGTCGCCGTCATTTGCGTGAACGTGCTGATGTTCGTATCGATTTTTTCGCGGATGATTCCTTCTCAAGCAATGACGTCGGCAATTCCGGATGCGGCTTCGCGCGGATCTTTTATGTCCGTGAGTTCTTCATTGCAGCAGATTGCGGGTGGATTTGCTTCCGTTATCGCGGGTTTTATCGTGGTTCAAAGAGCCGACGGTATCATTGAGCACTTCGATACGCTAGGCTACGTGATGGTGGGAACCGCAACCGCATCATTATGGATGATGTACAAGATCCACAAGATGATCAGCAAAAAAGCTTAGTTCTGCATACGAAATTATTTTCCACCCAGCGCAAACGAAATTGCTTCGAGCTGACGCTGGGACAAATTCATCAGATTGGTATTTGCTTTCATCGCCGCAACATTGGTCAGCGCATTTTTGATGACCGAGACCCGCGCTAGTTTCTGCGTCGAAGCGGCGAGCGCTCCGTGACAGCTCGCGCAGTTTGTGGCGTACAGCGCGGCACCGTCGTGAGCGATCACAAAAAATGGCGATTTCGTTCCTAAGTTGTGGTCGTACACGGACCCGTTTGCTTTCGCATCGTAAGCTCGGCTAACGACGCAGTTTGTGGATGCGCCAGAAGCGATTGCGGATCCGTGCCCGCACGGACGTCCGCCCGTGTGTAGCTGATGGGTGACTCCGTCCATGTTCGTGATTTTTAAAGTCTGGCCCACGAAGGTTTCAACGATCGTGATTGCCGAATTCCATGGTGTTGCCCCGGTGCCAGACGGAATCGCAAAATTTACTTGTAGGTTGATTTCGGCGCCGGCCGCGAGCGGAGTTTCTAAAACCGCCGCATACATCAACGCGGGTTTTGCGACTGCACCTTCGGTGACGACGACCTTGACGGCAAGATTTCCTGGCATCGCGCAATTCACGACGTAGCTAGTAGAGGCACTTCCTTTTTTAAGATTGCAGGCGCCGGTGTTGCCGTTCAAGGTGTGGGACCATTCGTAACTCGAAGACGGTAAGATAGAATCCGCCGAAACCGAAAACTCGATGTCGGTGTTTGGTTCCATCTTTGTTGAAAGAGGGGCGATATGCGGTTGAGAATGATCTGGATTGCTCGATCCCAGGGCCGTCGTTCCTGCGCTTGTCGCGACGCCGTCTGCCATCTCGAAATTCTTGGAGCAGTTCTGAAAGAGCACGACGGAAATAGAGAGTGAACCAATCAGGATGGCCGCACGTAATATTGGACTTTTCATATCGATTCCCCCCGGAAGAAATTTTATAATACGCTGCTGTTCACTTTCTGCGAAGGGCGTTTCCCAATTTAAGACGCGAAAAAAACCAACTTTTTCGGGCCCCTGTCATACTTCAACGCCCTCTGCAAAAACTTAGACATTTTCACGCACTCTACGCCGTCCATCCGCCCCCCCCCCCAAGTCCGATTTCCGTTTACCACTCATCGCGACCACGTCGCTCTGGGCCTGCTCGCGGGGTCCCGGGGGTTGCAATGCTCTGGGTTTGATGGGTACCGGTCACCGACAACATGAGTTTTTTAAAACACACCACGCGCATCGCTTCTCGCACGGCGGATCCTTGCGGAACCGTCGTCGCGGTCGCGGGGCCCGGCCGCTTTCGTGCCGCGAATCGATTCACCTCGTTTTTAAATGTCACAAGTCCGTGCTCGCTAAGAAGAGCTTCCGCCAGCCGTTTTGCTTTATGCTCGTGGGCAGGATCATCAAGCTCTACGCGCACAGATTCTTCGTGAAGGTTGAGCAGCTCTCGATTCAGCACGATCACATTCACTTATTGGTTCGCACCGGCAGACGAAGCCAGTACCAGCACTTCTTCCGGGTCGTCGCCGGACAAATCGCCCAGCGTTTTGAAAAAGAGGGTTTGTTCGCGGCGGGACCTGCGGTGACCGGTACCCCCAACACCCCAAGCAACGCGCTTGCCACGAGCAACAAAGACAACGGAACCCACGCGAAGAGCAACGCCAAACCAAGGCTCTGGCAGCACCGCCCCT
>JACMRP010000195.1 GCA_014376325.1 Pseudobdellovibrionaceae bacterium | reverse complement strand
TCCATACGCTCGCAAATGTCCCGGACATCCAAAACTTGTTGCATGCTTTTGGCGTTGAAAAAGACGGTATTATTTTAATTCGTCCCGATCAATACGTCGGATTCGTGGGCCAGGGATTGGACACTGCGGAGCTCAGTCAGTATTTGGGACGGCACTTTAAGCTTAAGATTAATGATCACGGCAAGGCCTGGAATGCGGCATTTGACGACGAGCAGTTAAGTCTCTAACCTGAACCAATGAAAATATTGATATTGAACGGCAGCGTTCACGGAGCGCGCGGTAATAGCGCCATCGTCATTAAAAAACTTCAGAAGACCCACAAAGACATCGAATGGGACATCGCTCATTTAAACAAAGTGAAACACAGTAAAAAGTTGGCCGACCGGATTGACGATGCGGACGCGCTACTTTTTATGACCGGAACTTACTGGGATTCTTGGGGAAGCCCTCTTCAAAAATTTTTAGAGGACATTACGCATCTCGAGGGCGATCCGCGCATTGTGGGAAAAGCGGCGGGCGCTTGCGTGCTAATGCATTCGGTGGGCGGTAAAGAAGTGCTCTCTCGTTTGCAGGGAGTTCTTTCATCCATGGGATTTCTGATTCCACCGATGAGCGGCATGGCCCATTCGCTGTCAGGTCACTTGGCTCTGAAGGGTAAAAGCAAACACGCAGACGACTTTTGGTCTCTAGACGACCTAGATACGGTGATCGAAAATCTCAGAGTCGCGGCCCACGGAAAATCAAAGTGGGCCACATGGCCAGTGGATCGTAAAAATTTTCGAAAAAACTGGCTTTAGTTTTTTAAGTTCTATTCACTGTCGACACAGGTGCCGTCCTGTTGCTATGTGCATAATTTGCACATGATGTGCAGAACCTGCACATTGAGTAAAACCACTTTCAGTAACAAGCGAGTTTTACTTGAGTAAGAAGCAGTGCCTTCGTTCAGTAAGAGGCGGGGCCTTGGGCTAAAAAAAAGCCCCGCGGTTCTGCGGGGCTTGCTTGAGCTAAGCTTTCATCATCGAAGTTAAATCCCGGACTTTTTTGGAGTCGAAGTTTTGACCTGCCCAGTCCCAATTAACGTGGGTCCAGAATGTTTCCAGGAATTTCTGGCGAAGATTTTTGTAATCAACGTAGTAAGCGTGCTCCCAAACGTCTGCGACAAGAACCGGAACGGGTCCGTTGTTAGTGAACGGCACCTGTGCGTTCGAAGTTGAAACTAAGCTCAATTTGCCAGCGCTATCGCTGCAGAGCCAAATCCAACCGGAACCGAAAGTTTTCATTCCACCATCAACGAATTTTTCTTTTAACTGATCAAGTCCGCCGAAATCGCGAGTGATCGCTTCGGCCAATTTGCCTGATGGTTTAGAATTTTCTGCAGTTTGCATGCAATTCCAAAAGAAGGTGTGGTTCCAAGCTTGCGCAGAATTATTGAATACCGGACCAGAAGAAGAAAGAACGATTTCTTCGAGGGATTTACCTTTTAAAGAGGCATCGGTTTCCAAAACTTTATTCAGGTTATCGATGTACGCCTTGTGATGTTTTTCGTAGTGGTAAGTCATTTGCTCTTCAGTCAAGAAGGGCGCAAGACCATTTTTAGGGTACGGAAGTGTGGGTAGCTTAAACATTGTGTCTCCTTGTTGGTATGAAACCCGAGTTACAATTCTCAGTTGATTTCCAAGAAGACACTATAGCCAGGAAAATAAGGACCGGTCTAATCTAAACGCTCTCGTCCAACATATTTCTGACGAAGGTTGGGAGACTAAATGCCGCCGTATGCAATTCGTGATTGTAGTAACGCAGGCCCTTGGCTCGAGCAAACTGACGGGCCTTGTCTGCATTGAAGTCCCGCACCGGGTGCGTTTGACCTTTGACACCCATTTGCAAACTCCACATGCCAGATGGATACGTGGTCGCGTGGAAAATCAACGTGTGGGTGCGGTCTTTGCCAAATATGTTTTTTAGACACTTGTTCAGTTCTACAAAGGTGTCTTCGTGAAACATCGGAGATTCGCCTTGGGTAATCAAGATGCCGCCTTCTTTCAAAGCGTTCTTGCAGTCGGTGTAAAAATCCTCGGTGAACAAGCCCTTGGCGGGGCCGACCGGATCGGAACCATCGACGATAATGACATCGTAAGTCCCGGCCTTTGCGTCTTTTGCAAATTGGATCCCGTCGCCGACGATAAGATTTAATTTTGGGTTGCCGAATTCAGAAGCGATGGTCGGTAAATGTTCTTTCGAGGCTCGGATAACGGCTTCGTCAATTTCGACCATCGTGACGTTGACGACATCTTCGTATTTGAATATTTCCCGGATGGTCCCGCCATCGCCACCGCCGATGACTAAAATATTTTTGGCGCTGCCGTGCATTTGCATAATCGGGTGGGTGATCATTTCGTGATAATGAAACTCGTCCCGTTCCGTGCACATGATCATATTATTAATCGCGAGCATTTTGCCGTATGCGTGAGTTTTAAAAACACGGACTTGCTGAAACGGACTGTTTTCGTGGAACAACACTTCGCCGTTGTAGCGTAATGAAAGGGCTTGGTTTTCATCTTTGTCGGTAAACCAGATGCTGCGTTCGACTGTTGGGTCATGCACGATGCTTGGTTCGTGGCGCGTCGCTTGAGGTACAAAATCTGACTTTCGAATCAGCTTCATAGAGCCGCGCAAAAGTTCCATCGCGGAGTAATTCGCCTGAAAAATTTCTTTAAGATGTTCGAAGCAAACCCACGGATCAACACTTTCACCGCATGTAAACAAGTCGACGGCGGCGTAGCGGTATTCGGGCCACGTGTGAATTGCTAAATGACTTTCTTGGATAACGACAACGCCAGAGATTCCCCAAGGCGAAAAATGATGAAAGGTAGAGTTGATCACCGTAGCGCCCGCGATTTTCGCTGCGTGGGTCATGGCTTTTTCGACGATGGAAGCGTCGTTCAAGACTTGAGCGTTACAGTTGCTGAATTCGACAAGAATATGGCGGCCCAATGATTTCATAGAGGGTAAATATTCACTTTTTGCCTCAAAGTAAATCATTTTTTGGCCTTTGCTTTTGGGCAAATGCTCTAAGCTATGATAGGTGAGTTAGTCAGATGACCGATGAAGAAGTTTTAGCCCAGCAAATTGTCTTTTCAATGAACCAACCGGGGTTTGATTTAGCGTTCGTCGTTCATGATGAAAAGTTCTTCTTCACGCGCTTTCGCCTTGGTTTGGATGGCCCGAGCTCCGCGGTGGTCCAACTGCTTCAGGGGCTATTTGATGTTCACGTTGATCACTCCTTCTTTATTTTGCGGAAGCGGATATTCACCACGGCGAAGTTATCGGTGATGTGCCACGGGATGGTTAAGACTGTAGCAAAACGTGCGACCGGAGGAATTCTTGCCGTCGATCACGGGCTCGCTTTGCCAAAGGTTCATATCGAGATCCTGCCTGTACCTTCACCATTTAGAAACGAAGCGAACTTGGCTTCTTTGTCCGTCGTAAATTCTTTAAAGGTCGCGAAGCCTTTGGCCTGGGCCCGCCGGCTGGCCGAACTCAACCCACGCGGAGTAGTTCTGCATGATTTCGATCGCGATATCGCATGTTTGCTTGTGGATAAGTCCGGGAATTTACTCGCTTACGGATTGAACTCAAATTCAAAGAATAAAACCCTGCACGCGGAAGTAAATATGGTTCAGCGTTACTTCCAAGAGACGGCAAAAAAAATTCCTGCAGGCGCCGAAATAATTACGACTCGTAAGCCTTGCCGTATGTGCGCCGGAATGATCCATTTCTGGAGTTCGGATCCGCACAGTTTACGAATTACTTACGCTGAAGGCGATAAATCTTCGATGAACACCTGCCTTGACGGCGTCTCGCAGTGGATTCGCCTGGACTCCGAGTAGCAACTTCGTTTAAACAAATGTCCAGGAACAACTTAAAATCAGAGGGAGCAAAAAATGGCTTACGCAAGTTTTTGGCGACGATTCGGCGGTACTTTCGTAGACGGTATTATCTGTGGATTAATCGGCTTAGTGTTTTACTTCCTGACTCGGGGGTCCGCATTCGGAATCGTCTTTGGTCTTCTGTACACGACACTTTTTGAATCCTCTACTTTGCAAGCAACACCTGGCAAAGCTCTGTTAGGAATGCATATTACGGATCTTCAAGGACAACGAATTACGTTCAAAGCAGCGTTCATTCGCTACTTGATGAGATTTGTTAGCAGCGTCGTGTTTTTGATTGGATTTTTGATTCAACCGTTCACGGAAAAGAAACAGGCACTGCACGATATCGTTGCGGGAACTCTTGTTGTTATGGGTGAAATCCCGAGCCAAAACTATATGCAAGCTTGGTACAATCAGCTGTTGCAAGTTTTAGGGATGGTCGACAAAGTGCCTCCTGGTTTCGCATCAGAAGTCAACGTAACGACCCCGGCAACTTCGGCACCGTTAAAAACGGAGCCTTCGGATCTTGCGGGTCTTTATGATTTGTTTCAAAAAGGAATTCTGACTGAAGAAGAGTACAACCGCAAACGTGCGGAGATTTTAAAGCGCCTTTAGTTTTGATTCGAGAGTTAGCCCTAAGGAGCTAACTCAAAAACAACAAACTAGAATACTTACTTGGAAGTTGTTGTCGTCTCAAACATCGAAGCCGCGTAGGCGCCTTTGATGTCGCCCTTTTTATTGTCCGGCTTCACTCCGGCAACGCGCCAGAAATAATGTTTATTGGCCTCTAGGCCTGAAACTTCTAAAGAGTTGCCGCTAAAAAGCTGCTCTTCTTTGACCAACCACTTGTAGTTCGGATCCGTCGCGATCTGAACATGGTAAACCACTGCATTTTCGGCTGCTTTCCATTTCAAAGTTACTTTATTGTCAGACAATTTTTGGAAGTAAGTCGGAGTTTCGAGCTCGGGCTTTCCTGGCGGAGTAGAAAGCGCCAAGTTCGGAATCGACTTCGGGAAGAGCGCGTTCATCTCGGTAGCCAGGTCTTTATGGCCCTTCTTTTCGCCTTTGGCATCGGTGTGAGCCGGAGCATCTTTTTCTGGGCCCTCTTCGGCGAAAACAGTGGTTGTCAGGGTCAGGGACGTCGCTAAAGCGATCAAAGAGATGAGTTTTGTCATGTTCGGATTCCTTTATAAGCTAAGAAGTTCAAATTAATGGAAAAAACCCGCGAAGGAAACCCTAATTTGCCATTTTGATAATTGAGCCTTTCCATTTTATGGCAAGGGGTGTTACACAGAACAGCGGTTTTGCGGATGATCGCCGCCAAAGCTCTTCCTCGGAAGGGTTGCGGGGGAGGAAAGTCCGGACTCCATAGGGTAGCGCAAGGGGTAACGCCCCTCTGCAGTAATGCAAGGAACAGTGGAACAGAGAGAATGTCCAGGGCTATGAGCCGATTTCCGGGAACGGGAGGGATCGGGGAGCCGCTGGAGTGAAAACAGCAAAACTCTGCGCGGAGCAAGATCAAATAGGGGAGCATTAGTACCACGACCCGTGGGTGGCTTCCGGGTAAGATCGCTTGAGGGTGTCGGTGACGGCACTCCTAGAGGAATGATCATCCAACTTCACCGGGAAACTTTTGGGACCAGGTGAGATGGACAGAATCCGGCTTATAGCAAAACCGCACTCCCATTTTCATACGTGTTCTCCCCTCTGGGGGACCGGGCGGGATCTTTCGATGAATCAGACCGCAAAACCTTACGACCTTCTTGGCGGTGAAACCGCCCTCCGTAAAATCGTCCATCGCTTTTACGAAATCATGCACACGACCGACGACGTAAAATCACTGCGCGACATTCATCCAGAAAATCTACAAGGCTCAGAGGACAAACTTTTTATGTTCTTGTCGGGCTGGCTTGGCGGACCGAATCTGTTTATCGAAAAACACGGCAACCCGATGCTACGCGCGCGCCATCTGCCTTTCAAAATCACAAAGAACGAACGCGACCAGTGGATGAGATGCATGGTCCAAGCTTTTGACGACTGCGCCGTCGCGGAACCAATCCGGACGGAGCTGCTGTCATCGCTATTAAATCTCGCGGACCACATGCGGAATCAAAAAGAAGACTAGGTTTTCTGTAAATTCATGACCATTTAAATCTTTCTGGCTACGATTCTGGGCGAACATTCAATCGGGAGACTTCGCGTGAAATTTCGGTTTGATCATGCTTATACGATGGATAAAAACTACGCCTTTCAAAAAAATGGAGCGAGCTGGACTAAAGCTCATGGACCATACTGTCGAGCATCCGGGGAAAGCATTTTGTAAATTTATTTATATTGGAATCGCAAATGATAAGCGCCTTCAATATCTAGAATTCATACACGTTGGCAGAGGCGGAGTGTGGAAAGACTTAGCGGGAATCTCATACCGAGCAGCATCCTCACTTCAGAAAATGTCTGCAACAAATCCCTTTCAAAAACTGAAAGCAGTTTTTCGGCATAAAAATTATGACTGGAAAAATAACTCGGTTGACCGGCTGCCTGGTTGGAACTTTGTCAACTTCCCAAAACACAATTCAAATATTTATACATGGCTAACGGAATATGAAGATGCTCCGAGACTACGGAGAATTAAGAAGTTGGAGTATCGGCATCCTAATCGCGTTTTTAAAGTCGTAGCTATCGAAAGTTCTTTAAATGAAAAGGATAAAAAGCTCTACTCTGCGCTTTTCGGACACGCTAAAAATAATATGCAGAGTTTATTATGCAAAACCATATTTTCAGCGCTGCCCGCCAAAAAAAGTAAGTTGGAATCGATAGTTCTCGCCACAAAAGATCTGAAATCCCTTATCAAAAAATTCGAATGGGACGAGTTGACGGTGTACGAAGGCCAACCTGCCGTGCGGATTAAGAATCCGAATGCGGGAATGTGGGACGTTCTCATCGTTCAGCAGTAAACGCGGCTCTGTGACCGGTACCCCCGCGGGGCCGACAATCTCGCGCACAAACCAGACTAAGTTCGAGCAGCGGACCACGGGCCGCGGATTCTACGGTTCCGGCGCGTCAACGTCTCCGAGATCTTAGTTCAGGAATCGTCGGGGCTAGTGTCCCGTTTCGCGCACTCCCTCTCGTACGGCATTACAATCATAGAAACACTTTGAAGAAGGATCATGAATGATCAAGTTTCTATTTATCGCGGCGGTTACGTTCGCGTCGACTTTCGCTAGCGCACACAATATTCCAAATTTCCAACAGGTTCATAAAGAACTCTTTCGTGGTGGACGGCCTTCCGTTCAGGATTTGCGCGATCTTAAAAAAATGGGCATCCGCACGATCCTCAATCTAGAAAACGATAATAAAGCGGTGGCCGCCGAAACCGACGTCGCGAAGGCGTTGAACTTTAATTACATTTCAATTCCGACGGCGACGTTTTTTAAACCGTCCGACGAAAATGTGGATCGCATACAAGAAATATTAAAGAACCCGAATAACTATCCAATTTTTATTCATTGCACTCACGGGCGAGACCGCACGGGACTGATGATGGGCATCTACCGAGTCGAAGCAGATGGTTGGGATCCAAAATTAGCCTATAAAGAAATGGTGGATCTTGGTTTCCGCAAAGTTCTTCTGGCGTTGAAGGGATACTACAAAGATCGTACGGGTATGAAATTTCGCTCAGAAGAGCAGATCGTACGGACCGCCGGCATCGAGAGCCCTCTGGTAAGCGGGCCTAGCTCGGAATCTTTTTAATATATCTGCGAGATGCGGATAATCGCCGAAGCCTCCGCGGGCTTCGGCCGCTTCGACAACGAAACTCATCTGAATATCGGCGGCGCTAAATTCTTTTCCCGCAAACCAGGGACTTTTCGCGAGTTCTGATTCGATAAATTTTAAATGCAACTTCAACTGAGGATTAACAAAAGTTTTTAGAGCTTTTGCGGCGACGGCCGCGACCAATGGACGAACGAAGAATGGCATCGGCTGTTTCGGCATTTTTGAAAACAACAAAGTCAAAAATAAAGGCTGCATCGCCGAACCCTCTGCATAGTGCAGCCAAAAGTTAAATTTGAGTCCTTCGTCCGTACCGGGCTCGGGACGCATCTTCCCTTTTCCATAAGTGTCTAATATGTACTCGATAATCGCTCCAGATTCCGCGAGGACCTTGCCATTGTCGGTAATAAGCGGCGATTTACCCAGCGGATGAATTTTGCGAAGTTCGGGCGGCGCAAGCATCGTTTGGGCATCTCGCTCGTAACGACGGATTTCGTAAGGCAACGCCAGTTCTTCGAGAAGCCAAAGGATCCGCTGCGATCGGGAGTTGTTTAGATGGTGGAGTGTAATCATATTGGTTTAGAGCCTAACTTATGAAAGAAATCCCTGTCAAAAGTTTGGATATTTTGTTTTTAGTCGTCTGCGGTTATTATCCGGGCTCGCAAAAATTGGCTGACTGGGAGTAACATGAAAAAGTTATTGATGAGCCTATCTTTGATCGCCATCGTGGCGTGCGCACCCGCAAAAGAAAGCGATGCTGTCGGAATCGTTGGATGACATCCGCGAGGCCAAGAAAAGCTGCGATGATTTCAAAGTCTTGATGGCGGGACAATCTTGCATGGCAACGAAAGCGGGCGGAAATATCAACGTGAATGTAGATTCTTTGAACCCACAGTGTGATTATAATCAGTCGATGTTGAAGGCAGCACAATCACAACAGAATGTGCAGATCTTAACGCCGACTAAAACCGAAAATAAAAATCCCGCTAAAAAAGTCCCTAAACGACGTTCGAAATAGTCCCGAAAAAGTAGGGATTGAATCCAGTACTAGACCTTAGCACTGAATCAGATTTTTAAAATCCAAGTCCGTAACTAGAGGCGCTTCTTCCCAAGCGTCTCTTTCTGTTGGTAGAATCGTTGTGTGCAAACATTAAATCCGTTCTCTGAAACCAGCCAATTATTTACGCTCGAATCTGACCTTTCGTCGAAGGGCGCGCAAATCGCGATCGATTTTAAGTTGATCGATACCGCCAACCTGTTCAAGCTTCCGCCAAAATCTGGGAATTGGACTGCCAGCGGAGTCGAACGGGCCAACGGTCTTTGGCAGAAGACTTGTTTCGAAGTATTTCTGATGCCCTACGGTTCAAAAAAATATTATGAATTCAACTTTTCACCAAAGCCTGCATGGAACGCTTACCAGTTCCAGACATACCGGGCACCGCAGCCACCACCGCCCACAAGTGATTTCATCATCAAAAGTATGACGTGGAATGCGGAAGTAAAAAATCTTCATGTCGAGATCGAAAACATGTCCGCACACCGCAAGTTTCACGTTGGATTGACGGCAGTGTTGGTTGAAAAAAATGGACAAAAACATTATTGCGCCTTGGCTCATGATGAAATCAAACCCGATTTTCATCGTGTTGAGTCTTTCACCATTCTCCGGGGAATCTAATCATGAAAATGGGTCTCGAGGTTTTACTCGAAGATAGAAAACTTATTCAAGAGTTGAAAAAAAAACGCGTGGCACTGATCTGTCATCCGGCTAGCGTGGACACGAAGCTGAATCACAGTTTCGATATTCTTCACCATAAGATCGGGCTTGCTTCCGCATTTGGCCCACAACACGGAGTCAAAGGTGAAAAGCAAGACAACATGATCGAGAGCGCTGACTTCATTCATCCTGAATACAAAATACCAATATTTTCTTTATACGGCGAAGTCAGAACTCCTACAAAAAAAATGATGGACACTTTTGACGTCGCGGTTTTTGACTTACAAGATTTGGGCTGTCGGATTTATACCTTCATCACAACGTTATTATTTATGATGCAAGAATGCGCGAAGCACGGAAAACAATTTATCATCTTAGATCGTCCGAATCCAGCCGGTCGTGAGATTGAAGGATTCAGCTTGCGTGATGGGTGGCAATCTTTCGTAGGTGCCGCGGAATTTCCGATGCGCCATGGCCTGACGCCAGGTGAAATGGCTTTATTCTACAAAAAACACTTCGCTTTAGACTTAGATTTAAGAATCATCAAAATGAAGGGTTACGCTCTAGATAAAAAGACGGGTTTCGGTTGGCCCACCGATCGCGCTTGGGTGAATCCATCGCCAAACGCCCCAACGCTGAATATGGCAAGAGCTTACTGCGGCACCGTCTTGATCGAAGGTACCACCCTGAGTGAAGGTCGCGGAACGACCCGCGCTCTTGAACAGGTTGGCGCAAGCGACGTTGATTTTGCTAAAGTGCTTCAACTGATGCGCAAAAAGGGCCCGCAGTGGCTTCGTGGTGTTGTCCTTCGTGAATGTTTTTTTGAGCCCACTTTTCATAAACACGAAAAGAAACTCTGTCATGGCTTTCAGATCCACACGGATTTGCCAGAATATAATCCAGCCCAATTTAAACCGTATCGAATCATTGCCCTGATGTTGAATTGCATCAGAGAACTTTACCCAAAGTATGAACTTTATCGGGACTTTGCCTACGAGTACACTCAGAACAAGCTTGCCTTTGACGTCATCAACGGCGGGCCTGAGCTACGTGAATGGATCGAAGGTCGAAATTCAAAGGTTTCTGATCTGGATTCTGCGCTTAAGAAAGATGAAAAGGCTTGGGCAAAAACTCGCAGACCTTTTTTAATTTACTGATAGAAAGATTGATCTATGTGCCAACTTTTAGGAATGAATTGCAACATCCCTACCGACATATGTTTCTCGTTTACGGGATTCAGAGCGCGCGGTGGAATCACCGATCATCATCAAGATGGCTGGGGGATCGCATTTTTCGAAGGCAAAGGGGTCCGACAGTTTTTAGATCCATTGCCGTCAGCACATTCGCCTGTCGCGGAGTTAGTCAGAAACTACCCGATCAAATCTAAAAACGTCATCGCCCATATACGCAAGGCGACCCAGGGAAATGTCGCATTAGAAAACACTCATCCATTTATGCGGGAGCTTTGGGGATACTATTGGATTTTTGCCCATAACGGCAATATTCCTGATTTTCAGGAAAAACTCGATGGGTCTTTTGTGCCGGCAGGGTCGACGGACAGCGAAAGAGTTTTCTGCTGGATGATGCAGGAGTTCCGAAAGAAATTTGGTTCAGTCACGCCGAGCTCTTTTGATATGTTCGAATATCTTTCCGAACTGACGTTAAAAATAGCAAAACTCGGCGAATTTAATTTTCTATTTTCAAATGGTGAGACTTTGTTCGCGCATTGCTCGTCGAATCTAACTTACATAATTCGAGAGTCTCCGTTTACCGAAGCTGCTTTGAAAGACGATCAAGTGATTGTGGATTTTAGTTCGGTAACGGACGTTAAAGATCGGGTGGCCATTATCGCGACGACGCCGTTGACCGAAAACGAAAAATGGACTCATTTAGAGCCCGGTAGTCTGTGGATGTTTTTTGAGGGAGCCCCGGTGGGCCAGAAGCCCACCGTTGCTTTCGTAAAGCCTGTTACCTAGTGCCGCGTCGGCTAACCAAGTCGATAACAAAGCTGATAACTGCAAGAACTAAGAATACGGTTAACAATAGTTTTCCGATTTCCATAGAAACACCTGCGATACCGCTTGCGCCCAAAACGAACGCCACGATCGCGAGTACGAAGAAAGCAATAGCTGCACGTAACATAAAAACCTCCTGTTAGATTTAAATCAAAATGAACTCTACAGTTTTATATAGAGAGCAAGATCGAAGCCAGGTAGCGGCATCCTTATTTGGCGATACATTCGTTTTAAACCCCCTTAAAACGGACTTAGGGGCATTTTACCACAAATTCACTGGGTATTATTGCAACCCTTCGGTCTACTGAAGCCTCATTAAAGGAGGATTCTATGTTCCAGCGCGATTCCGTGATTGGCGATAGTCCGCGATTTCAGCAGATGCTTGCAACGGCCCATTGCGTTGCCACCAGCAACTCGAATGTCCTCATCACCGGCGAAAGCGGCACCGGAAAGGAGATCATCGCGAAATGCATCCACGACTGGAGTCCAAGAGCATTGAACCCCTTTGTCGCGATCAATTGCTCGGCGATTCCTGAAAATTTATTAGAATCTGAACTTTATGGTTACGCAAAAGGTGCTTTTACCGGTGCGCATATTTCGAAGCCTGGTCTTTTCGAAGTAGCGGCAGGCGGGACCATGTTTTTGGATGAGATCGGCGATATGCCATGGGGTCTTCAGGCAAAACTGCTCAGGGTGCTTCAAGAAAGAAAAATTAAACGTATCGGCGAAAATCATCTTCGTGACATTGATATACGCGTCGTCGCGGCCACACATAAAAATCTGAAAAAGGCAGTTTCAGAAAGAGAATTTCGCGAAGATCTATTTTTTAGACTGAACGTTGTTCCACTCGAAATCCCCTCGCTGCGTGAAAGACGAGAAGATATTTTACCGCTCGCTCAGTTTTTCCTGAAACGCTATTCCAGCAAAAATGGAAAAGGAAGTTTTGAGTTGTCCACAGAAGCGCAAAAAAAATTAATGGACTGCAAGTGGGTCGGAAATGTTCGCGAACTAGAAAATGCGATGGAACGCGTCGTTGTCCTTTCGGAAGGGCTTAGCGTTGGTGCCGAGGATCTGGAATTTTTGGATGATTACAAATTATACGAAAACTCGGGAGCGCCATTTTCGTTTGCTGATTTTGGAGTGTCCGACCGAAACATTCTTCCGATCGAAGAAATGAATTTAAAATATATTCAGTATGTTCTTACGCTGAACAAAGGCGCCAAAAACAAAACGGCGCGCGAGCTGGGGATCGACCGCAAAACGCTTTATCGAAAGCTAAATCTTCAATAAAAAAAAGGGAAAACCCCGGGGTTTTCCCTTTTTAATGTATGGGGGCACATCAATTATTGATGACGACTGCCTTTTGGACCATCGTTACGAGTCGCGCCGATTGTTGAATCTCGTCCTGAATCTATATTTTTAGATCCTTCAGACGTTGGTCGACCGCTGTTACTTCCCGCATTGCGAATCGTTTCAGTTTGACCTTTCTTAGGCGTCTTTCCAGACGAAGGACTGTTGACTTCTGTGTCGTTAAATTCTTCGTGCGAAGCCATATCCATATCTTTTGCGTCGTCGTCATCGCTTAAATCCATGTCTCTTGAAGTATCATCATCAAGTCCGGATTTGCGAGACGAAAAATTTTTGTCGTTCATGTCTTTTTCAGACTTTGAACTGTTCCAATTTTTTTGATCGGTGCCTTTTTGTTTTGTATCTGGCGTTTGGTTTTTCATAACTCTCTCCTTGGTAATTTATTATGTTGTAAGTCAGCAGTTCTGACCGGACACGTAATAGATGAGCAGGAATAGTGCCACCGCTCTACACCGAGCAAATTGAATTTGAGCAGCTTGATGGCAAAAAATTCCTCGCCCATCGGGGCTTGGTGCCCCTGCGATTTAGCAGGCTGTAGGGCGACAGCTTTAGAAGCAGCGGCAGCCGCTGTTTGGCTTTTCTAAATCTTGGCAACGCACACTTTTACCTTGGTAGTTCATTTCAATTTCGGATAGAAAGCCGTTTCTTTCAACGTAATAGAGTTCAACCCCTTGAGGGTAGAAACCTCTGTGCGCTTCTTCTTGCATCGTCACTTGGCCATCTGATTCTAAGCCAGAAATAAACGTCTCGGTAGGATTAGTTTCTTGTTCAGGGGAAAGTGGTATCGGAACTGTCATGCCCTCACTATCGACCGAATAATATTGAAGACGTCTGCTAAGTGATTGTTCTGCATCAACGTCCACTTCGAGCCTGAGCCTTCGTTTTTCACCGCTTGGCATTGTCAGGTGCACGTTTTTCCATTCAAGAGTCGTGTTTATAAAATCGCCGAGGCTGGACTGAAGCGATCCTTGAAGCTCTGAAAGTTGTGGCTGCGCGGATTCATTCAAGGTGTTACCAATTTTTAGACAGTCGCCAATTTCTTTAAGTCGCAGACCAAATTTAACTTCCCCATCAGAAGGTCCCGTAACGGGCGTGGCAGACTTAGCTTCACGAACCGTGGGTTGTGGTTCCAAAGCGGTCGAAGCGGGAATGGTTCCTTCAGAGGGGGCAATTTCAGAATCAGCCACCACGGCGGAATCGCGAGGCTTAAAAAAAACAAAGGCCGCCCACAGGGCAGCCGCAACAATGACGATCAGAATCAGAGAGTCTCGTTTATTTTTCATGCGTCCAGAGTAAAACTAATCTTTCGAACCCTGAAAGTCAGCAAGATCTGTTTCGTCGCGGAAATAAGTTTCGAAGTCCGGCGACACAAAACTGGATTCATGGATGCGACCTGAAGTACAGCCCTTCAAGGTTGTCGAGTCGTGATAATTGTAATCACATTCGCCAACGAACCAAGCCTGCTCTGAATAACTAATTTTATATCCCAGAAATTTTCCGGATTCGTAAATTGCAAAAACGTGGTCCAACTGAGTTTTTCCTTCAGCAACGTAATCACCTTCTAGAATAGTGTCGCCCCAAACCTGAGCTTGATCGAATGCGACCCGCTCTAAATTTGCGCGAGTTGCGGAATCCAACTTGGATTTATCGGCTTCAGTAAATTCAAAGGCGGCAGTTTCGGAGAATGGATTTTTGCATCCCTGAGAACAGAACTTTTGGTAAGTCTGAATGCGATTTTCAAAATCACGGGCGCCGGTTCCGAAGTTGTCTGCAAGAGCAGAACTCGTCAAACTGATCGAGAAACCTAAATTGAGTACGGTCATGCTTGCGATGCGGATCAGGAATTTTCTCACTTTGGCCTCCTCAGGAACTCCATAGTAAGGGAGGTCGATAGGAATTCAAAATACATATAAATCAATATATTATGCTAAAAACGAATATTTACTTAGGGGCTTTCTTTAAGCCAAGAACGAAGAGCTCTTTGCCCTGCCTTCGAGGAGTCGACATTTGCCATCGTCCCCAAAAGATAAATTGAAAAGAGTCTTTCAGTCGTTGCCGCAATTCCCACTCACTTCCGCCGTAGGGAGGGCCCTGCTTCTTATACATCGTGAAAAACACTCCCATGACTTGACCTTGGTCGTGCAAACACTGACGCCAAACTTTAACCATCTGGGCCCTTTTGGCCGGATTGATTGCACAATAACACGTGTGTTCGAAAACAATATCAAACGCACTATGGAACTCCGGCTCTAATTTAAAAACGTCCTTTTTGACGAAGGTCAGACCTGAAATTGTTCCATAGTTTTGTCGTGCTCTCGTCACAGCCTCTTCGGAAAAGTCGACTGCGGTGACGACGTGCCCTGCCTGCGCGAAGAAAGCGGCATCGTGACCTTCGCCACAACCCAGAACTAGAACGCGCGATTTAGGCAGTTTCAGCCGGGGTAACATGTCCTTTAAGGCTTCGGCGGGTTCGCCAAGATTCCAACCAGGGTTGCCTTCTTGGATGTAAGCATCCGTCCAGTATTTATCTTTTTCGACCTGCTCGTTTTCGGAAAAGTACGGAGGAATCTCGTAAGATTCTCCATCGAAGCTGATGGTCTCGTCGTCGAACTCTTCAAGTAAGTTAAAAAAACTGGCTTGAGCCGTGCGCGAAAAAACAAAGGGAATCCCCAATTTTGTTTTACCGTGGAAGCGGTCCCATTCGTCCAGACACAGAGTCGAAAGTTCGAAATCGAAGTCGATATCGTAAGGAAGTTCGATCTGCCACTGTCCTTCGACAACCGAAACTTGATTGGCGACGAAGGGTTCATCAAACGCCTCAACGATAACGGGAACCCCGCCGCAACGACTGACGAACGCGCCGTTTTCGGCGAATTCAAGATGAGTCAAAACTTCACCGCCGACGTTTTTGTCGGTGGTACGGATTTCGCTCATCAACACGAAACCTTCCTCATCGACTTGAATAAAACGCTGGGGAAGTTCGTTTTCCATTATTTGTGTTCTGAACTTGCTGGAGCTGTAGTGTCTTGAGTTGGTTCGCCAGCTGCGGGAGTTGCGGCTTCGGCCCCTGCATCCGGGGTTACGACCATACCTTCGCTGAAGGTCACGGTGTCATTCGTTGTCTTAACACTTTGTAAAACCCACCGGTCTAAATTGGTTTCGTCTTTCGGCTCCCGGAACAAAACGGCTTCGCCCTCTACAGTTTGAGAGGTGGATTCGTTACCTTCAACCAGTTCAGTAAACTCGTACGCGAAGATTGCGCGGACTTTAGTTTCGCTGATCGATTCGGTCCATAAACGAGCGATGCGGAAATTTTTTGCGTTCGGTTTTTTACTCAAAACGGTTTTTTTAATCATGGCGGCGAGCTTTTCCTGAATGCCGGAGTGCGTCTCGAAGCCGATCGCCTGAGTGCTGTGGACGATGTTCCATGTCCAAGCCAGTGCGGCCGTGAAAATAACCAAACTTATAATTTTCTTCATTGGGAACCGCTTTCTCTCTAGAGTTAGACATCCACATAGGAGCATGATATTTCGTCATTTTCAACATGAACGTCGAGTGAAATGGGGCCACGATGCTTTCAACGCTGCGAAAAAATCTCGAGAAAAATCTGAAGGATCGCGGACTCAGTCTTCGCGCCACTGATCTTGCGGCGCTTGTCGAAGGTGTCGCGCCGAAATCGACACGCACGGCACTGAGTTACGCCTTGGATTTTTTGCGTCCGTTTTCGGCCGGGATGGGTTTGCGCGTGACGCGTCTTTCGGATCGCCACGCCGAAATGATTCTTCCGGTTCGACAACGGAATGTCGATGCGCAAGGACGCATTCATGAAGGGGCACTATTTACGGCAGCTTTAGAAGTCGCTCGGCTGCTGTGGTTGCGGCATGCGCCTATCGGCGATTTTCAAGTTCACATGAAAGACTGTGTTTTTCATATTTTGCAGGATTACTCCGGCGAACTTCGAGTTCGAATGGAGCTACCAGAAACTCAAGTCGAAACGGTGCTCGCGCAAATTCGCGGACGTCAGATGACGCAAACCGAAGTGACCGTGCATTTCTTCGATGCGAAAGAAAAATCGATTGCCGAAGCTCACGTTACATTGCAACTGAAACACCAGCCCGTACTAAGTGCCCCTTAAGGAGTCAGCGTGGAAGTGATCGAAAGTGCCGTCGACAGCAACTCGGAAGATTTTAAAGCAAATACCGAAGCAATGCTCGCGCAAGTAAATTATTGGCGCTCGCGCGTGAACGAAGTCAAATTAGGTGGCGGAGAAGACGCCATGAAAAAGCACAAAGCACGCGGCAAACTGACTGCGCGGGAACGCATCGAAGGTTTGTTAGATCCGGGATCGGCGTTTTTGGAATTTTCCACTTTAGCAGCTTGGGATATGTACGAAGGACAAGCCCCCGGGGCCGGCGTCATTACGGGGATGGGCTTTGTCCAAGGAACCGAATGCATCATCGTCGCGAACGATGCCACGGTAAAAGGTGGAACTTATTTTCCGATGACCGTCAAAAAGCATCTCCGTGCCCAAGAGATCGCACTCGAAAACGGATTGCCATGTATTTATCTAGTTGATTCGGGCGGTGCTTTCTTGCCTTTGCAAGCGGACGTCTTTCCGGATCGTGATCACTTTGGCAGGATTTTCTACAATCAAGCTCGCATGAGCGCCCAGAACATTCCGCAGATCGCGGTCGTCATGGGCTCTTGCACTGCGGGGGGAGCTTACGTTCCCGCGATGAGCGATGAAAACGTGATCGTTAAAGATAACGGAACTATTTTTTTGGGCGGTCCTCCGTTGGTGAAGGCCGCGACCGGTGAAGTTGTTGATGCGCAAGATCTTGGCGGTGCCAAAGTTCACTGTGAAGTCAGTGGAGTAACAGATCACTTCGCAGAAGACGATGCCCACGCGTTAGAGATTACCCGTTCGATCGTTGCGCATTTAAATCATCGCCGAAAGGTGACATTAAAAATGCTTCCCCTTTCGGAGCCGTTGTACGACGCCAAAGAAATTTACGGCGTTATTTCTAAAGATCCCCGCATTCCGTTTGATATTCGTGAAGTGATCTCGCGGATTGTTGATGGATCCCGCTTTCACGAGTTCAAGCCGCTTTACGGAAAAACATTGATCACCGGCTTTTCGCATATCTGGGGAATGCCCGTTGGAATCATCGCAAATAACGGAGTCTTGTTCAGCGAAAGCGCATTGAAGGCGACTCACTTTATTGAGCTCTGCGAGCAGCGCGAAATTCCGCTCATATTTTTG
Source organism: Pseudobdellovibrionaceae bacterium (assembly GCA_014376325.1). The sequence goes on along the minus strand of JACMRP010000195.1, from coordinate 7,067 downwards.
CAGAACATTACGGGCTTCATGGTTGGCCAAAAATACGAAAACGAAGGAATCGCCAAACATGGTGCAAAGATGGTGATGGCGGTCAGTAATGCTCGCGTGCCGAAGTTCACCGTCGTGATTGGCGGATCTTACGGGGCCGGCAACTACGGAATGTGCGGGCGAGCGTTTCAGCCGCGCCAACTTTGGATGTGGCCAAACGCAAAAATTAGCGTCATGGGAGGCGAACAAGCTTCCACTGTCCTACTGACGGTAAAAATGGACCAGATGGCGCTGAAAGGTCAGACCATGAATCCAGATCAGCAGGCGGAGTTCAAACAGCCGACGTTAGATAAATACGAAGCAGAAGGCTCTGCATACTATTCTACCGCGCGGTTATGGGATGATGGCATTATTGATCCCGTCGACACTCGCCGGGTTCTTGCTTTAGGAATCAGCGCTAGTCTAAATAAGGATTGGGGACCGCTCTCGCAGGGCGTTCTTCGAATGTAGATTGTGAGTTTAATATGAGTTTCGTCGAGACAATCGAAAAAGAGCAAGTTGCGTTCGTGACATTAAATCGTCCGGATGTACGAAATGCTTTTGATCCGGTGATGATTGCGGAGATCACCCACGTTTTTGCGGGATTTGCTGCACGCCCCGAAATCAAAGTCGTCGTCTTACGCGGCGAAGGCAAAGTTTTTTGTGCCGGTGCAGACCTCCATTGGATGAAGGAAATGATTCAGTACACGCTTCCGCAAAACGAAGCGGATTCAATCAAATTGCATGACATGTTCGAAGCGATTTATAATTGCCCGGTTCCGGTCATCGGTCTGGTTCAAGGGGCTGCCTTTGGCGGCGCGCTCGGATTGGTCGCGGCATGTGATTACGTCATTGCGGACCCTGCCGCTCAATTCTGTTTTAGTGAAGTAAAGCTTGGCCTCGTGCCGGCCGTTATCAGCACTTTTATATTGCGAAAAGCGAGTGCCGGTAAAGTTCGCCACGCGATGATGTCGGGGACTGTTCTTACGAGCGCCCAAGTTTTGGACATGGGGCTGGTTCACGAAGTGGCTGGTCATGGGGATTTTGAATTAAAATTACAGACTGTTCTTAAGAATTACAAAGAGTGTGGACCAGAGGCTGTTCGCGCAACTAAAAAAATGCTGAATGACCTACCGAATTTAAATGGTGATCAGCAAAAGCTAAGAACCACAAAACTCATTGCAGAACGACGGGTCAGCTCCGAAGGCCAAGAGGGTCTGAAAAGCTTTTTAGAAAAAAGAAATCCTAGCTGGAGATCGCGATCATGAAAAAAATCAAACGCGTTGCCATCGCGAATCGCGGCGAAGTCGCCGTTCGAATTATCAAAGCTTGCGAAGAGATGGGAATCGAAACCGTTCTGCTGCATTCGGAAGTGGATATAAATTCACGGGCGTACCGAATGGCTACTAAAACCGTTTGCATCGGGCCTGCGGAAACCTCTAAAAGTTATCTGAACATCGCCGCGAATATCGAAGGCGCAATCGCCGGCGGTGCGGAGGCGGTCCATCCTGGTTTTGGATTCTTGTCAGAAAATGCCGACTTCGCTGAAGCATGTGAAAAAGCTGGATTAGTATTTATCGGCCCTTCGGCGCAATCGATCCGGGCATTGGGTGATAAAGTTCATTGCAAAGAGCTCGCAAAAAAAGCCGGGCTTCCGTTAGTGCCTGGCTACGACGGCGATCATCAAGACGTTTCAACCTTGATTACGCAGGCCGAAAAAATCGGTTACCCCGTGATCGTTAAAGCGGCCGCCGGTGGTGGTGGGCGCGGGATGAAACTTATTCGTGACGGTAAAGACGCGCGCGAATTGATCGAATCCGCCCAGCGTGAAGCAGAGTCCGCGTTTGGCTCACCGAAAGTTTTTTTGGAAAAGTACTTAGATCACGCGAAGCACATCGAATTCCAAATTTTTGGTGATTCAACGGGCCAAGTTGTTCATTTCTACGATCGCGAATGTTCGGTTCAGCGACGGCACCAGAAGATTATAGAAGAGGCGACTTCACCGTCGTTAACCGAAGAATTGCGCCGACGCATGGGCGAAGCGGCGGTCGCCATCGCCGAACTCGGAAAATACAAAGGTGCGGGCACCGTCGAGTTTTTACTTCAAGACGGCGAATTTTACTTACTAGAGGTAAACACGCGCCTGCAGGTCGAACATCCCGTTACCGAAATGGTTATGGGAGTTGATTTAGTAAAGTCCCAAATCTTGACGGCCCAAGGGGAACTTGTATTTGGACCGCAGCAAGTGCGTTTACCCCATGGGCACTCTATCGAATGCCGAATCTATGCCGAAAATCCGTATTTAGGCGGAGTTCCGAGCACTGGTCTGCTCGGCAAAGTCACCTGGCCCGAGGGGCCCGGGCGCCGCTATGAATTCGGTTTCGAAGAAGGGGATGAGATCACCTCTTACTACGACCCAATGATTGCTAAAGTGATTGTCTGGGATGAGTCTCGCACTAGGGCGATTCAAAAAATGATCCGCGTGCTGAAAGATTCTGTCGTTTTCGGAGTCCACACAAATATTCCTTACTTAATAGAGATTCTGTCGCACCAAGAATTTATAAAAGGCACGATGAATACAAGATTCATCGAAACGTATTTTGCAGATTCTCTGAAAGAGCCCGCGCTGACGCCTTTGGAATCAAAGATCGTGGCTCAGGCTTCGCAGCAAGCGGCGAACCGTGGCTTAGCCACAGCCATTGCTATTGGTACCGACTTTGTTTCGCCATGGCAGTCTTACTGGAGAGGCGTCTAATGGAAATCATCGTCAGGCACGAAGGCCAAGACCATCGCGCAGAAGTGCAATTAATTAAGACCACGCTTTGGATTCATTTCAACGGCAGAACCTTCGCTATTGAAAACTCTGGGCAAGGTCGTAAGTCTCGTAAAGCCGGGACCGCCATTGGATCAAACCAGGTCGCGGCACCCATGCCCGGCAAGATTACCAAAATTTTAGTAAAGCTTGGTCAAGAAATTGATAAAGGCCAGGCCGTTCTCGTGATGGAAGCGATGAAAATGGAGTACACTTTAAAAGCAGAGGTCGCCGGCAAAGTAGCGGATCTTTCGTGTAAAGCGGGGGATCAAGTGGTCCTCGGTAAAGTGTTAGCGAAGATAGACAAAAAAATCGAGACGGAAAAGTAAACGATGGCGCAAGCACAAGTCACGATCGTCGAAATGGGCCTGCGGGATGGATTGCAAAACGAAAAAGTCGTTTTGTCGACCGCGGACCGTATTGATATTTTACGAAAATTAATAGACGCCGGATCCAAACGGATTGAACTCGGCGCCTTTGTTTCTGCGAAGTGGGTTCCGCAGATGGCGGGATCAAGCGAAGTCGTCGCGGCGGCGCTCGGCTTGCAAAAAACAAAAAAAGTTCCCCGTGGGGTCGAGTTTTCCGTGCTCGTGCCAAACGAAAAGGGCATGCTTGCAGCTATTCAATCCGGAGTTACCGAAGTCGCTATCTTTGCTGCGTCGAGCGAGTCTTTTTCGCAAAAAAATATCAATTGTTCCATAGATGAGAGTTTCCAACGTTTTGAACGAGTCATGGCGCTTGCAAAGCAACACGATATTAAAGTACGCGGCTATCTAAGCACCTGTTTTGGTTGTCCCTTCGAAGGCAAAGTTCCTGAAGCTCGAGTACTGAAGCTTGCCGAGCGTCTGCACAAGTTGGGTTGTTATGAAATCTCGATCGGGGATACGATCGGCGTCGCGAACCCAGCGCAGGTGGAAAGCTTGTTCAAAAAATTAAAGAAATTGATACCCGTTAAAAAGTTAGCGGCGCACTTTCACGATACTCGCGGGCAAGCGGTCGCAAATGTATTGATGGCGTACCAAGTTGGCATCCGCGTTTTTGATGCGAGTGTCGGCGGGTTGGGTGGCTGTCCTTACGCTCCCGGGGTCGCGGGGAATGTTTCGACCGAAGATGTCGTTTACATGTTTCACGGCATGGGCATTAAAACGGGGCTAAACTTAGATAAGCTCGTTGCCATGAATCCACTGTTGACGAAAAAAATTCAGCATTCGCTTTCGACCAAAGTGGGCAGGGTGGGTCCTTTGAAGCCATTAGGTAAAATCACGACTTAGTCCTGGGTCCATGTCTTGCAATGATCTTCATTCAGTATGAATTCACGTTGGATACTCCCATTTTTAGTTGCCTCATTATGTGTACTTACGCTGAGTATGCTGTATTTATCACGTCGTCCACTCTGTATTGATTCTAGAGTTGTCGAAAGAATCGACAGGGGCAGCGAAAGCGTTTTTCGGTGCTCGCAGAATCACCATATACCTTACAGTGTCTACTTTACGGAACATCTTCCGCGCATTGAATCCCGTGTCCAGCAGGTCGAGAACTTTTTGGACCGAATTGCGCCTATGAATTCGAAACTACGTTTAGTGATCGTTCAAGATCCTGGAAGTTATTTTTTAATTCAGGGAAACACAATTTATATTGGTCAAGAAATGTTAGAAGCGCGCGGTCATTTAGAAAAGGCTTTACTTAAAAAGTGGTACCGCGAAAATTCACAGAACCTTTTTGCTTACGAAGGACTTTTTGAAGAAGTCTTTACGGACTTTATGGTTTATTTGGTGAAGGGCAGTCTAAAACTGGAAGATCCGTTCCGTGGAGTTCAGACAAAATTGAATGGATCACGTTGGCCTCAGGTTTTAAAATCGGCCCAAGCATATTGCCAGTCGCCGTGGAAGCGGTCGGAGCACTATAAATTCTGTCAGGACGCTAAAAGCAGAACCGAACTTAAGAATGATCAAATCTTAGAATACAGCGTTCGACCCTTGCTAGTTTCATCGTGGATTCAGTCTTACAAGGCTTTGAGTTTCCGCGAGCAATATAAATTTGTGACGTTGCTGCGGGAGCTGATCGCGACTGATCACATTCCTGATCTGCCTTTGGTAAGGACGGGTGGGGTTATACCCGATACCGATCCGTTGACCGAAGCTTCTGAAGCGATCAAAAACATTTCCTATTTTTTGACGAGCTCTTATTTAACTCAGTATTCGGATGCCCATCGCGTTTTTATTACGCTGGTGGCGAATAATTTAAGCCGATCTGGATACAGCCAGTCGTTCGGCGGCGCGTTCTTCGATGTGTTGTACATAACAGACGGCAAGATGTCTTCGGACTCGGACCAGTTCAAACAGTTCCTAACTTTGTCCCGGAAGAATCCTAAAATCAAAATCGCGATTAAGGATAAAGAAAATCTGTGGATGTTGCCGTCCATATATCCAGTGCAGTGGAGTTCGCTCGACAGTCTCCGGGCCGACCGCACTATATACAATAAATGTGGACACTACGATTTTAAATTCGTTTGGAGCTTCGCGAATGTGACCGACAAGCTGATGATCGTGAACGGGTGCGGAAATAAAAATATCGACCTGACGGAGTATCTGAAGGACGGCCCGGAAGGCTTCGGCGCGCAGAACAAAAATATTGGATTTATCCAGTTCCATATTCCATCATTGCTCATGCGAAAAGACCAACTGAGCCAAGTGAACAACGTCACGGACTTAGTAAGCCGCAGAGAAATCGACAACCCAGTCTTCCAAAGCCTCGGCTGGCGCGAAATCAAGTACAGCGAAAAAGCCGGCGCCTACCAACCAAAATCCGTAGTAGACGGAATAGAATGGTTCAAAGTCCAATAACCAAAAGGTACCAGCTCGCTTTTGTTAATTGGACTTGTTAGTTTTCCTAATCAGAACAAGCTTAACGTTTCTAAAGTGTTTTAATAAGTATTTCGCGCGAATCAAATTCCGAGATTCGGAAAAATGAGTTTTTGCGACTCGCAAAAGCGAGCTGGTACCGTTGGTTAGATGTCTTCTCTGTGGTCGGCAACTAGGTTTAGTAGGCGGGAGTAGAGATCTGGGCGCACTGCCGGTGCTCCTGGCGAGTAAGAGTGATGGCGACTGACCGGGGCCTCCGGAAGATCCAAATGTTCGTGGATGAAGCGGTCGACGACCTTCTGGATTTGATCGTGCGAAAGGCCACGCTTCTTCTCGCTCAGCATCTGGTTCACGATTTCAATCAAGGCATTTCCCGTAATTCGTTTTTCAGAGTTCAGCGTTTGGGCCCTAGAAGTAATGCCCTTAAGGATATTCTCCGGTCGTCCGTTTGAAGAGGCTAATACGATCAATTCTTTGTAGGCAGTTTGGAACTGCGCGATCGCGCGTCGCTGCTTTTGACCCATCTTTGCATCTTTCAATTTTGCAAAACTAGAAATGCTGAGCTTAAAGAATTCCTCTTCGGCCAGGTAGGCCTTTTGGAAACCTTCTTTGTTATTCAAGAAGTACTGCGGCAGTCCGCCAAGAATGTTTCGCATATTGAACAGGGCCGGATGATTAACTCCGTCCGCGACTTTTATTTGTGCTCCGCTAATTTTAGCGCGCTCAAAATAACTAAATACCTGGTCAAATTTAACGAAAACTTCCGACTTCGCCTTCAAAATATTTTCGCGCTGAACCTGGTTAAAACCCATTCGGTAGAGCATGCGGGCGCTACGGTATTTCGCAAAGTGTTTGTTGAATTTTGCAACGGTAGGGTGATTCGCAAAATGCTTCACCGGTTTTTTGTCGCCCGTTTTAAGGTAGTCAACCATTTGGACGAACACTTGAACAAGCAATTTAGCTTTGACCCGTTGTTCGTTCAGGTTCGTAGAGAATCTTTCAATATCGTCGTAACGATATTTGTCATGACGAATTCCAAACTGACGAACGCTTCCGTAATCTATGATGCCTGCATCAACTAATACGTTGTCGCCATCCCAGTCGAGCCAAGCGAAGACGTAATCAATATCTAAAGTAGCGGTGAACTTAGCGAAAGATTCGCACACAATTTCCGCCATTTCGTCATAGGCAGCGAAGGTGTTCGACTTCGATTTCATTACCCATTTTTTATTCGAGATCTGGCGTTTTAAAAAATAGTCCGTTGCGGCCTTAAGTTCTTTATGACGCTCTTGTTTCAGATACAAAAATAAATGCGCAGGTCTGATTAAATTCTGCGCGGCTCGTACGCCAATTCCGTAACCCTTGCCCAGGTCTAG
>JACMRP010000194.1 GCA_014376325.1 Pseudobdellovibrionaceae bacterium | reverse complement strand
TTTGCGGTTTCTTTGGGCGCTGGCCATCCATCAAGCTTTGCGCCGTAGCGCCTTTCTCGGAACCGCCGTTCAAATATTTCAGCATTTCGTCGCGGTCGCTAAAGTAAACTTCGCGAGAAATCGACTCGACCCCGAAGCTTTTAATGAAGGTATAAGTCGAATTCAGGACTAGGTTGTTCAGCACCGGGGCCGCAAAAACGTGGGCCGTCACAACATTCATAGGCTTGCGCTGAAGTCCTCCGCGCGCGCCAATCACGGCGACGATGATCACCGTTAAAACCGCGACGATGTAGAACGGTATTTCGCGCCGATCAGGAGTCGCACTCCAGCGCGCAAACCGATTTCGCGAAAGGATTTTCCAAGACCCGTAAACCAATAAAAACATGATGACGATATTCACCGAAAAAAGCAGCCAGTAGGTCGCGAATATGCCGCCTAAACGCCCCGGAATTTCCCCGACGATAAAAAATGCGTCGTAAGTAAATCGGCGTCCTACGAAATTTACAAACTCGGAATCACCTAAATTCATGATGGAAAAAGCCAACGCGAACGGAGCAAACAGCCAAAACGTCGTGATTTGCCATTTGCGGTGTTGGGCGGCAGTCCACGGCCAAAAACTGATCGAGATTGCGGGCCCGAGGCTCATCAGGATGGAAGAAATATCAAACCTAAAACCGACGAGGAAAGCCCACAACAGATCGCTAATGGGCTTGGCTTTGAACTGGGCCCAGTTCCAGATCAGAAACTCGGTGCGGGCCACAAAATAGAATAATAAGGACCAAAAAAACAGCCCCAGGAGCTTTTCGAAGCGACGTAAAAATTCAGCCATGGACTAAAATTACCTCTCCCAAAGCGGGCTGTCACCTGCTGTTAGCACTTGCGCCACAAGGGGCGCTCTGGTAATTCTCTCGTCTATGACTGCAGAACAAATGAAATCTCGCCTGACCGAAGCCTACCCCGATGGACCCGTTGAAGTGGTCGATACGACCGGCACGGAAGATCACTGGGACGTCATTGTTGAAAGCGCAAAGTTCGCGGGACTTAGCCGCATTCAACAGCACCAGCACGTGATGGCGGTCTTCGCGCCAGAATTAAAGACCGGCGAAGTGCACGCGCTCTCGATCAAAACAAAAATTAAATCTTAAAGAATCCTGACGGAGGACTTCATGGCAAATACTACAACCGAACGCATTCAACAATTGCTGAACGAAAACGAAATCGTGCTCTTCATGAAAGGCACCCAAAGCTTTCCAATGTGCGGTTTTTCTTCACGTGCTTGCGCGATCCTGCAAGACATCGGCGTTAGCTTCAAAGACGTGAACGTTCTTGAAGACGAAGAAATTCGTAACGGCATTAAAGAATTTGGCAACTGGCCGACCATCCCGCAATTGTACATCAAAAAAACTCTCGTCGGTGGCAGCGACATCATGATGGAGATGTACCAGAACGGCGAACTTCAAGAGATGCTGAAAAAGTAATTCATGAAATGCAACATCGCCCTCTGGGACCGAATTTTAAGGTTTCTTTTAGGCGTTGGCCTGACCGCGTACTTAATCGCGGGCGGACCGATCTGGGCGATCGTCGGCATTTATTTTTTGTTCACGGCTGCTTGGGGATTCTGTCCCCTGTTCGCAACGCTGAAGATCCGCACCCTGCGTGAAGAAAAGCGTCCACCCCGCATCAACCCTTTCGAAGAACAGTCTTAGTTAAATCAGTTTGCCATAGAAAGGATTCCAATGACTCTGCCGGATTTGTCCACCTTGCTTCCTCAAGATCAGATAAAAACCGACCCAGAGTCTTTGAAATACTACGGCAAAGACTGGACAACTTATTTCGATATCAACGCTTCAGCGATTTTGTTTCCACGTTCGACCGAAGACGTCGTTAAGATCGTTTTGTGGGCCCGCAAAAATAAAATAGCCCTAGTCCCATCTGGCGGACGCACGGGCCTTAGCGGCGCCGCGGTAGCAACAAAGGGCGAAGTCGTCGTCTCGTTCGAACAAATGAATAAAATTTTAGTATTTAACGACACCGACCAAACCGTGCTTTGCCAAGCGGGTGTCGTGACCGAAGCATTGCAAGAATTCGCGCACGCGCAGAATTTATATTACCCGGTGGACTTTGCCGCGAGCGGGTCGTCGCACATTGGCGGTAACATCGCAACCAACGCCGGCGGCATCAAGGTTGTGCGCTACGGACTGACCCGCGACTGGATTGCGGGACTGAAAGTAGTCACCGGTGCCGGTGAAGTGATGGAATTGAACAACGGCCTAGTGAAGAACGCGACCGGCATGGATCTGCGGCATTTATTTATCGGAAGTGAAGGCGTGCTGGGTTTTGTCACTGAATGCACGATCCGTTTGGCAGCTCCCCCGCCTCCGCTCAAAGTCATGGTCCTAGGCGTTTCGACTTTAGATGCCGTTATGAAGATCTTTGCGCAATTTAAACAGCAAACGACATTGGTCGCTTTCGAAATGTTTTCGGACAAAGCTTTGCGGAAAGTACTAGAAAGCACGGGACTCGCGAAACCCTTTGAGACAGACACACCATTTTACGTCTTGGCCGAAGTCGAAGCGAAGAGCGAAAAAGACGAAGAGCTCGCACTCGCTGTTTTTGAAAAATGCATGGAAGAGGGTTGGGTTCTAGACGGAGTGATCAGCCAATCGGATGTGCAAGCCACCAACTTCTGGCGCCTGCGTGAAGACATTAGCGAAAGCTTGGCTAAGTATTCGCCTTACAAAAACGATATCTCGGTCGCCATCTCGAAAGTTCCGGCTTTCATGTACGAGCTCGATAAAATCCTGACGGCCGCGTACCCGACTTGGGAAGTGATCTGGTTTGGGCACATCGGCGACGGCAATTTGCATATCAATATTTTGCGCCCGGAAGGCATGACCAAAGAAGATTTCGTTCAAGAATGCAAACGCGTGGATGTACTTATCTTCGAAGCCATCATGAAACAAAAGGGCTCGATCTCGGCCGAACACGGCGTGGGTCTGACGAAGAAACCATTCCTAAAGTTCACGCGCTCGCAATCCGAGATCGACATGATGAAAGGAATCAAACGCGTCTTTGATCCCGACAACATCATGAATCCCGGCAAAGTCTTCGACCTATAGTGCGCACGCGCTAGCGACGTCGAATCACTACGCGGATTCGGTCGCCCGCTTGCAAATGCTTTTGTGATATTCGCAGGATGTCTTTGCGTACTTCGAACTGCTCTTCGGTGAGCTCTGCAGCTCCGCCTTTTCGCAGTAATTCTACGACGATGACTCTTTCACCGATTTGCATATTGAGCTTAAATTCATTTACGTTGCTCTGGCGGCTAAATACGTTCACCGTTTCCAGTGCTTCGCTGTAATCTTTTGCGCAGATGCTGAAAATTTGCGCTGGCGTTGGCGATGCCTTCACTAAAGACACATACTGCGTGCCTTCATCTAAGATTAAGTTCCCACACTGGTGGCCGCGATTGGCGGCTTGCTGGCTGATCACCGCCGTGACTCCGTAGTGACCGCGACCCAACAATGTGTCTAGCGAAGAAATGATTTTTCGCGAAGAGACCGTGCCGCCGCAGTCCCCGACCGGAACGTCATTCGCGTGATCATCGGTGTCCGACAAGATAAAGATCAAAGCATCGTCACCCTTCGCGAGGATCTTTTTGCGAGCATCTTTTTCGCGTAGAATATTTTGCAGGCTGCACAGGGCGCTTTCGTTTTTGCTGCCGATGTGGCCTAGCTCTAAAATATTTTTCTGCAAGTTCATCACGGCGGCTTCGAACTCTTGCTCCGGCATATCTTTACGGATGATCAACTTGCGGTCTTGAAACGGTGCGTGCAACGACCGACGGCCTTTGATGACTTCGGTCGTGCGCTTGTCGTACCGACCGTCTTCGTCGTGGTCGTTGCTCGTCGTGTAAAGGAAGAATTGCAGGTCCTTACCAATGAGCGACTTTGCGATCGACCGGATGCCGTCGGCAAGCTGCTTTTGTTTCAATTTCATGCTGTAGGAATTGTCGATGACCAGCAGGACCTTTACTAAGGATTGTGAACCTTGACCTAGAATATCAAACTGCATTTCGCGGTCGTGGCCGCCGTTTGGCGTCGGGCGAATACGATTTTTCGGATTTCCCGCAGAATCGTCGGTGTTTACATCTTTTAGTGTCAACGTCGCGACGGAAGTTCCGCCGTCGTCCGTGGTTAGCTCTATCGTGTAACCTTGATCTCCCTGACGAATTCCATCAACATCGGCCGCGGCAACGGAGATATGAATCTCACGCTGACCAGATTTTAAGGTGGTTGAACCCTCCGACGTTTTGAAGCGCTTGTTCACGTCGTACTTTTCAGATTTAATGCGCCAGTGAACCACGACATCTTTGTCCGCGTCGGCGGTTAGCTTGATTGGCATTTCTTTTTGTTGGCCTTCCGAAATCTCGAGATCGTTGTCGGCGCTTAAAGTGCTGAGCGGGCCTACCGGAAGTCGTTCGTAATAGTCAGCCTTCGCGCAGCCCAAAAGCCCCGCGATCGCGATTGAAAATGCAATTTTAGCAAACACCTTTTGAGACATACATACCACCTAGGTTTTATTCCAATGCGTAACAAGAGCGAACCATGTGCCACGGGCGTTGGCCCCTTGAATGGGTTACGGAGTCTAAAACTGTCTAATCTTTGGACCCTTGACCAAGAGGGGCACCTTGACTCTGGGCCTAGCCCCTAGCAAAAATAGGGGAACTTGAATTTTTGGGGGACGCCTTGATTTACAGAATCTTATGGATGAGCTTACTGATGCCCGCTATCGGGTGGGCCAATGTTTGCGGCACGGACTATCAGAATTTCAATCCGCTCACGAGCGGCCTTGATTTTATCACGGTCCATTCTTCCGAAACTCTGCAGCCCTGCTACGTGAACCTCGGAGTTTTTATTAACTACTCCCGCGACACCCTGACCTACACGAAAAGTGTTGGCAGCAATTCCATCGGCGATAAAGCTCGCGACGAGATGTGGAGCAGCGACTTAAACGTCGGCATGGGTATCACGAAAAATTGGGATGCTGGAATTTCGTTCCCCGCAGTGATCAGCACGTACGTAAAGGATCCCGCGTTTTCGAGCTATTTTAAAGACAGGGGCTTCACCGAAATTCGTTTGAACACAAAATACCGATTCACGGGCGACGAACACGGGGGCTTAGCCGCCGTCGCAACTTTGAACATCAATACGATTCAGGACAATCCGTACACGGGCTCAAATCCTGGTCCAACTTTCGGCGTCGACTTCGTTGCGGATACGACTCTTGACGAAAATTGGGCGGTCGGCGGAAACGTTGGTTACCGCAAACGCAATCCTGGCTCGGCGCTACCGGCCGTTCCGATCTTTCCGATGAAAGATCAGTTCACTTAT
>JACMRP010000193.1 GCA_014376325.1 Pseudobdellovibrionaceae bacterium | reverse complement strand
CCAAAATAACGCCACCAACGAATCATCTCGTAAACGCTTTCCGCAAAAAACTTACGATCGCGCGCGCCCCATTTTTTTTGGGACTTCATAAATCTTTCAATGACCTTGTCCGCATGACGAGACTGCGTGAAGATTTCTTCGACGGCGAGAACGATCTGTTCAACTATTACGCGATGGACTTTTAGAATGTGAATACCGCTCCTGCCGAAAGGAAGGTGCCATTAAACTGGCCCGAGTTCCATAACTGCAGGTGATTTTTTAAACCAGTCTCTAAGAAAAAGCCAGCATTCTCGAAGACATCGAAGAATCGCGCGCCAGCGACCAGTTGATAATCCAACGACAGAGAAGCTTCACCTTCTGCTTGACGAAAGAAAACTCCTGGCCCAGCACCAAAACCGAAATAAAGTGGGAACTTCGAAGTCGCGTCCGGAAATGTAATCAGAGGCAAAATCGAAAGTTTCAGAGGTTTTCGCTCCCCATCCGCGACGATGTTGTACTGGATAAAATCCAAACGCAAATTCAGATCCATCGAATTCCGCCACTCGCCAATGCGGTAAGTGATCCCCGCCGTGAAATCACCGACGTCGTCTTGTTTGCCGACGGTTCCCCACTCGTACGAGGTCGAACTCATCATTTTACCAAGGTGAATTGCTAAGTAATGATCCTCTGGGCCTGCAGAAGCTCCCACGCGCGCGGATTGGTAGTTCGGATCTTCTTCGGGGTTTTGTTTATCGAAATATTTCGCCGCGGCTCCGCGCCCGACACGTGGAGCGTCCTCAGCGAATGCAGACCCGTGAAAACCCAGAATAAATGTCAGAGAAATAATGAATGCTTTCATAAACTCATCCTATACAGAGACTGCTCCTGGATGATATATATGACTCATGCGGTCAACTACCGGTGGTTTCGTGAGCTTTCATTGACGCCCCATTCGGTAGTTTCGTAACTTAGGCCAATGAAGTGCCCTTACTGCAGTCACAGCGATGATCGGGTTTTAGACACCCGTGTTCAGAAAGATGGATCCATCCGGCGCCGTCGCGAATGCCTCGATTGCAAATCTCGTTTCTCGACGATGGAAACCCTGATGGTCAACTTCCCGTACATCATCAAAAAAGATGGACGACGCGAACCCTTCAGCAAAGAAAAAATTCTGAACGGTCTGCAAGCAGCTTGTCAAAAAAGACTGGTCAGCTTAGGCCAAGTCGAAGCCATCGTGGAACGCATTGCCTCGTGGGTTATCAGTCGCGGAGAAAACGAAACTTCCGCACGATTGATCGGCATGCGCGTAATGGCCGAATTAAAACAGCTCGACGATGTCGCATACATCCGATTTGCAAGCGTCTACCGAACCTTTAAAGACGTGCAAGAATTTGTAGAAACTCTCGAAGATTTAGAAATGCTAGAAGGCGTGGATCCCAACAACCCACAGCTTCAATTAACTAACGTGAACATGATCGGAAAGCCTGACGAAGATGAGAAGACAATCCCGGGAACTCGCGCTGCAAGTCCTCTTTCAAACTGAATTTGCGCCGCAAATTTCTTACCAAGATTTGATGGACGTACTCACGACTACTCTTGAACAAGAGGTTGTAAAATTTGCCGACGATATCATCAAAGGTGTCACCGCAAAAAAAACCGAAATCGATAGCAAAATTCAGGCGGCAAGCTCCCACTGGAAAATTGAGCGCATGGCGACGATTGATCGTAATATTTTGCGCGTCGCCGTTTACGAAATCGCTTTTGCGCCGGCGCCGCTGAAAGCCAATATCGTGATTAACGAAGCCGTCGAAATCGCCAAAAAATTTGGTAACACTGAATCGGCCGCTTTCGTGAACGGACTTTTGGATCAGGTCGCGAAAGGTCATTAATGAATATTCTTTCCCAAGCCAGCGCATTGAATCCCGGTTCGGATCTTTGGATTGTCCCTGACTTTTCAAATTCGAAATGGACTCAAAAGCTGGATTGGTATCTGAATTTTCAGATGATCAAAGCAAGCCGCCACTTGGCTCCCGAACTTCGCAATTACACTTTATACGTCCAACGCGAAACTGGATTGCCTTCCTTTGACCCATCCGCTGCGGCTCCGCAAGCACTCATGATTACGTCCGAAGTTTATCTGCCCAATAAGTGGGTTGTCATGGTTCCGGCTTCCGAAAACTTTG
>JACMRP010000192.1 GCA_014376325.1 Pseudobdellovibrionaceae bacterium | reverse complement strand
GTATGTTAATTTGTTGTCTGTGCTCTGGGCTCACCGCAGCCAGGAGGAAAGAGCATACAAATATGACGACTCCAAAAGCGAAGCCATGCGCTAACTTATAGAAAACACCCAACTCCTCAGCCCGACTCAGCCCTTCGGAACCTCAATCTTGCGAATTAATTTATCGAGGTTTTCCACCATGTGGCTGTCGAGTCCGCGGCGGTTGCCGAATTCATTTTTATTCGCGAGCATGTAGCCCAGATGGCCGCCGCGAGGATGGATTTTGACTTCGACGTTTGCTGGCCAAGCGGCCTCGCGGTAATCTTGCGCGGGAATGAATGGGTCGTCCTCCGCCGCCATAACCTGAGTTGGAACTTGAATATTCTGCACATGCGGCTTCGAGGAACAAATATCGTAATACTCTTGCCCGCTTTTAAATCCGCTTAATGGCGCCGTGAATTTGTCATCCACTTCGATCAGCTTACTCCAGCGCGAAAGTTTAATTTCGTAACGAGAAATAAGCCTCCGCACGAAACGCAAATCGTAAACTCGATTGAATCCCTGTCCCAACAGAATCGAGCACGCTTGCAGATTGATCGGCGCATTCACGGTAATCGCCCCGTCCGGAAGTTCGGTCCCCTTGCGTCCCGCTAGTAAAAACAAAACCATGTTGCCGCTCATCGAAAAGCCAACCGCGATCTGTTTTTTACTCGGCATCAGCTTTCGCAAATAGCCTATGACTTGCGAAATGTCTTCTCCCCGTCCCGAGTGATAAGGTTCTTTCGTCGGGCCCGCCGCCGGGTCCACCCCGCGATGGTTCACCAAAAATACGCTGTGCCCTTTAGCTAAATACAGAATCGCGGTTCGCTGCATATAATCCGCATCGCTGTCCCCGGTCAGCCCGTGAAACAAACTGACCACATAATCCGAAGTCCCCGCGTGCAGATAACCCGCAATCTGATCGCCATCGTCCAAACGAATCAAATGACGTTCGCCCTTCGCGGTTAATATCGGTGAGGGCAAAAAGTGCGCGAGCAAAGTATGAAAATGAACTGAAACATTCACGGCTACTGCGAACCCGATTTCGAAGAAGTTCCCGCATCCGATTTCGGGGTCGCGGGATTTGCCGGCGTGACCGGGACCGGAGCATCTTCCATCGAAATCACTTGGCGGCTTTTTTTATTTGCCTTGAAAGTGACCTTCGTGCCCTTCTTACTGCTTTCGGTGAAAGCTTTGAATATCGGATAATTTTTAGAGCCTGACGGAATATAGTAACTATCTTTCAGCTCTTTAAAAAAAGCTTCGGTCAGCGTGATTTTACGCATGACGGTCACGGTGCCGGTCAGAATTTCTTCGGTGTCCTTTAATTTTGGTTTCTCGGCTTCAGCGGAATCAGCAGCGACGGCTTCTTTCGAGTGCGAAGTCGGGGCATCGTCTTCCCCGCCCACCTCTTTAAAGTCGGAGATCTTTTTCTTACCCGCCGCCGCGGTCGTTAAGATAAGTAAAAAACCAATAGCTAAGACCCGGCGTAAATCCATTTTGCCTCCGTGCAATGAGTCCGCTCAGGATAAACCATTTGCAAGGATTTGACAGGGCAGAGTCTTTGACTGGCCTCCCGTGTTAGAGTAAACTCGACCCATGCGCATTCTTCACCTGCTTTCGCAAATGCAACCTACGGGGGCCGAGGCCTACGCGATGACTCTCGCCGATTGGCAGACCGATCATGGTCACGACGTTTGGTTCATATCTGATCGATTGCATTCGAAAACGCGCCAAATCTTTACGCCGATGCCGGTGCACGCAGCAAAAGGTTTAGAGCGACTACGGAGCACGCGGCGGCTTAAAGAATTTATCCGCGAAAATAAAATTCAAGTGATTCATTCCCATTCACGCGCCGCTTCGAAGTTAGCTTACTGGGCGACCTTCGGGACGAAGACGGCCCTGGTATCCACGGTGCACGGCCGGCAGCCCATTTCGCTTTCCAAAAAACTTTTAGATATTTACGGCGAAAAGGTGATTTGCGTCTGCGAAAATCTGGTGACGAAACTAACGACAAAGCTTTCGATGAATCCGCGAAAACTCCGCCTGATCCGAAACCCACTGAACACCGCAAAACTGCCGTTTCAGGAGACTCTTAATTCTGAACTTAGGATCGCGTGGATCGGCCGATTTACCGGCCCCAAGGGCGAACGCGCGCGAGAGTTTCTAGCGAACGTCGCGCCTCGCCTGCTCGAAAAATTCCCGAAGTTGCACATCGACATGATTGGCGGCGAGGAGTCGCTCTTAGGTCCGCGCGAAGCGCATCCCCGCATCCGCATTCAGAGTCATCTATCAAATTTGGATGAAGAGCTCGCCAAGTACCGGTTAGTGTTCGCGGCCGGAAGAATCGCGATGACCGCCCTGACTCGCGGAATCCCCACGTACGCGATTGGGGAATACAAATCCGAAGGTCTCGTGCGAACGTTAAACTTGTCTGAGGTTTTACGAAGCAACTTCGGCGATATTGGGGATGACGGCCGGGCTACTTCCGAAATTGATCTGCAAAAACTCGGGGACGAAGTCTTTACGTTCTTAGAAAACTCGACCGCATTTCCGGTATCGGAGCGTGCTGAATTGCGTCGTCAAATGCTTCATGAATTCGATCAAGAAAACGTCTGCGTAAAAGTTTTGAACACTTACAAATCTTCTTACTTCGTGAAGAATCACCCGAATAACATTCCGGTGCTGATGTATCACAAAACCCCGGACGAAGATTTAAACAGTCCGCACCGCATTTTTGTCACGAAAAATAACTTCCGTAAACATCTGAAATTTTTTAAGGCCCACGGCTTTACCACGGTCCATTTTGCGGACCTCGAAGAGTTCCGCAGCGGCCGGCGCGATTTTGCCGAGTTTCCCAAAAAACCTTTGGTCTTAACTTTTGACGATGGCTACGTGGATAACTTAACCAATGCAGCCCCCTTGCTGAAAGAATTCAGATTTAAGGCGGTGATATACCTTTTGGCCGATCACGGCCTGACCATGAATTCCTGGGATCACGACGGCAAAGAGCCGTTGCAGCCACTGATGAACGAAGCGCAAAAGCGGGAACTCTTGAAGTTTAATTACGAATTCGGCTCACATGGCTTCAGTCACCGTAAGATCACCGAAATGAACGACGCCGAAGCATGGGAAGAACTGACCGCTTCTAAAACAAAACTTGAAAATGATTTCGGGGTACCGGTCACGACTTACGCTTACACTTACGGAGTGACATCACCAAAGGCGGCGGAGCTTGCGGAGCTCGCGGGTTACAATTTTGGTCTCAACACGGATTCCGGCGGCCTGCACATCGAAGAAGATCCCTTTGCGATTTTCCGCATAAATATTTTCCCGGAAGACGGTCCTGCCCAGCTAAGAAAAAAAACCGCCAGTTGGTACCGGCGGTATTTTTATTTTAAACGCGGACGATAGATTTTAAACTAATAAATCAGGCGATTCCTAATGCGCGCAATCCCTGAACCGCACCCACGGCCAAAACATAAGCCACCACATTAAAGACAAACAACTGGCTGAGCGCAAACTTCATCGAACCCATCTCGCGCGCCGAAACCGCGACGGTCGACATGCACTGAAGTGCGATCATGAAAAAGATCAACAAACCCGTCACGCTCGCGACGGTAAAGATTTTTTCACCCTTCGAATTGACCGCGGTCGACATTTGTTCGAGCAAACTTTTCTGCACGGATGCTTCCTCGGTGTCCGTAATATTGAACGTCACCGCCAACGAAGAAACGAAGACTTCACGCGCGGCGAAGGCCGATACCAAGCCGATGCCCACGCGCCAGTCAACTCCCATCGGGCTTACGAGCGGCTCAATCAAGTGACCGACTTGGCCTGCGTAACTTTGCTCAAGTTTTTGTTCGGGATTTTCCATATCGTACTTCGGAAAAGTCGCGGCGGCCCACATGATGACCGCGAATACAAAGATCGGCGGACCGGCACGTTTGACGTACGACAATGTGCGGGTCAGTGACTGGCGAAGCAACACCTTCGCGCGCGGACGGCGGTACAGCGGCAACTCCATCATGAAGAAAGAATTCTGACCTTGCGGTAAAAATTTATTCACGATCGCGGCCGCGATTCCACCAACAATGGCTGCGGCAAAGTACAGTACCGTCAGAATTAACCCGCCCTTCCAAGCCGGTTGATCACGAAACACGAAAGCCAGCAATAATGCATAAACCGGAAGTCTTGCCGAACAGGTCATTAGCGGGATGATGAAATTTGTAATCCAGCGATCGCGCGAAGAGGAGATGTTCCTGGTTGCGATCATTGCCGGAACCGCGCAGGCAAAACCCGAAAGTACCGGAACAAAAGAGCGCCCGCTCATACCTACCAAAGAAAACGGCTTGTCGATTAAAGTTGCGGCCCGCGCAAGGTAACCCGTACTTTCAAGCGCGCCAATACCTAGGAACAGAATAAAAATCTGCGGCACAAAAACTAACACCGCCGCAAAGCTAGAAATGATTCCGTTCGCAAGAAAATTAGTCCACAACGAGCCCGGCGCCCAGCCCCCAACCATCGCGTTCAGCGCGCTGAACCCGCCGTCGATTAAATCCATCAACGGGGTCGCTAACCAAAAGATACTCGTAAATAGCGTCGACATGATCAAAACGAAAACGATCAGTCCCAAGGCCGGATGTAAGAATAAGGCGTCTAATCTGCGCGTAGTTTTTACGACTTCCATCAGCTTAGCGTCTGCATTTTTATTTTTTTGGTGCAGCACTTGAAACGCGAGCTCGTCGCATTCTTGATTTTTTTTATCTTGGACTTCGAAACTCCAAGCGACCGGCATCCGCACTTCGGCTTGGGATTTAAGTCCGCGAACGGCCTGGACCATTTCTTTCAGTCCGCCGCCGAGCAATCCGTCAAAAGGTATCACCGGACACTGGAATTCCTTTTCAAGCAGATCTAAGCTTGGATGTAAATCTTGTTTTCGCAACAGATCCGACATCGTAAGCGCGATCACCATCGGAAATCCAGTTTCGCGAATCTGCTTAGCGAGTTGCAAATGCCGCGACATCTGTGTCCCGTCGACGACGACGATAATGAAGTCCGCGCGCTTTAATTCAGGATTTTCGTACAGTGCTTTCAGCGTAACTTCTTCGTCCGCACTTTTTGGATGAAGGCTATAGGTTCCGGGCGTGTCCATCACGATCAGACTTTCGTTTTCATCCAAACGTAAATGAGGCGCCAGTCGGCCTAAAGAATACTCGACGGTCGCGCCGGGATAGTTAACGGTTTTGTAATTGGATCCCGTCAGCCAATTGTACAGCGTCGTCTTGCCAGAATTCGGCGCGCCAACCAAGGCCACCGACAATGCTTTTACCGAGTTTGAATCAACGTGCATTGTGCTTCCTCCGCGCGCAAAGCTAAGAAACTTGTGCCGAACTGAATAAGCAACGGGCCCTTCAGAGGAGCTCTTCCCACGAAGCGAATTTTCTGTCCGCGATGCAATCCCATTTCGTGCAAACGTTCGCACACCATGGCGGCTCCGTTGAAGTCGACTATTTCCAGATCCGCGTGAGAGGTGTGAGTTTCAACATAACTTAATAGCGTCATCTCTCTTAGGTACTCCTCGTGCGCGGTCCTGAGTAGGCAAATGTCATGGGCCTCGCCACTTGAAAGTGAGATGAGAATCAGTCTCGGAATGGCTCTGGTTCCTAAAAATCTCAGGTTGGCGCAGAACCATCGGCCAGTTTAGGGGTACCGGTCACGGCCGCTGCGCCTTCACGTTCAGTTTTAGTACCGAATTCCGATATTTTAACTATGAAACCACTGCTAAAGTGGGGGTTGGCATTGGCTTCTCTTTGGACGTCAAACGCCCTCGCCGAAAATTTCGTTTCCCCTCTCCGGTGTAAACCGAGTGAATCTTATTTAGAATTTTCTAATGCCACTTCAGAACTTCAACCATTCTGGTTTCAAGCGATCGGCAGCTCTCCCTTCCGCGAAAAATATCACGACGTTGCTGCCGGTAAATCGCAGTTATTCGCGCTCGGCGATGATTACACAGAGGACACCACGGCACTCGCGATCAAGACTCTGGTTAGTACGGGCATCAAGCTTCAGACGATCTGCAAATCTACGAAGTCGGTCTCGACGGTAGAGGCCCTGCGTTCGCCATGGAAAACAGTGAAACTGACTTCAACGGCCCTGCCGCCTTCCGCAGCCGTGACCGTGCAATTGAGCTTCGTGAATTTGTCTCAAGCCAAAAATTCGGTTGAGGTTCTCTGGAATGACCGGAAAATCGCATCGACGAAGCTTTCCCCGGACTTTGCAAGCACCGAGCTTACGGTCACGGTTCCGTACACCCCAGGGGGTACCGGTCACATGCAATTCCGCGCCACCGCCGCGTTTGCCTTGAAGGCCAGTGACTCGGGGTCCAAGGTCGATTATCCGGTCGTGGATGAAGTTCAGGTCCTGAAAGACCTTCCGGCGGGTCAAGTGCGGTATTTCGAATTCCGCTCCGCGAATCAAGACGAAAGCTTTATCGCGCCCGTGACCGGTACCCCGCTGATCAACGAAACCTTGGAACAAATCGCGAATCCCGCGATCGCCCGGTTATTTGTCGCGAGGATCTCGGCCGCTGCCGACAACACCAATCGTAATTTGCTCAGTAGTTCGAAAAGTCCGTGGTCTTGGCAAGTCGTAGAGGCGCAGAACTACGCAGACTTTGCCCACATTAGCTGCGACGGGTCGCCCGCGGTCATAGAAGAACGCATCACCGACTGGATGAAAAATACCGGGGGCACTATTTGTTTTTGGAATTACCGTGCCTTCCGAGAAGTTCTACCGAACGAACTTAAACAGACACCTTTGTCGTCGCACCTTGGCCGGCGGACTCTTCCACGTATACGCTAATGAAACTTAATTTGAACTTCGCGAATTCTTGCATGAAGTCTTCGGCAAGCAAGCGCGAAAGTTGCTCGACGCTGGTGTTGTTCACGGGCAACAGCACCACTTCGTTTGCGGGAAATGCGTAAAACCGATCTCGAAAACGGACTTCCATCGACGTGATCTTGGTTTCGATTTTCATGTCGACATGTTTTGCGGGCAACAATACCATCTCGTCCCAGCGATCCAGCTGCTGCTTAATGTATTTTTTGAAGACGTTGAAATCGACAAAAAAACCGTTGGCATCCAAAGTACTGCCCTCTGGAATCCCTATTTCTACTTTGACTAAGTAATTGTGGCCATGCAGGCGCTCGGCATTTTTTTCATCAAAAATCAGAAAATGGGCGGCCGAGAATTTGAAATTTTGCTTTGCTAATTGTAAGCTCGTGGTCGACATAGTAAGGGTATAGCATGAAATTTGAGCTCAAACAGCATTTTCAAATCGAGTCTTCCAGATACCTCCCCCATTTGGAAAAATC
>JACMRP010000191.1 GCA_014376325.1 Pseudobdellovibrionaceae bacterium | reverse complement strand
CGATTCAAAAGTCGAACTTCAAGAAGGCAAACGTTTCGAAGAACTTTGGGACGTCGTCATCGGTGCCGACGTTGCGCGCAAGCTAAATTACAAACTCGGTGACGAAATCGTCGTCGCTCATGGGGTCACCCACGGCGAAGGTATTCAAAAGCATGACGACAAACCATTCCGCATTGTTGGAATTATGAAGTCGACGGGGACCGCACTCGATCAGTCCGTTTACATGACGCTAGAAGGTCTTGAAGCCTTGCACATCGATTGGCAGGACGGCGCCGCGCCGACCAAAGACAAAATCATTCCGAAAGATCAGATCACGATGTCTGACATCAAGGTCCACACGATCACCGCGTTTTTTCTTCGAACCAAATCCCCGATCGAGACCTTGCGGCTCCAACGCGAAATTAATAATTACAAAGAAGAGCCTTTGCTCGCGATTATTCCTGGAGCAACGCTGAGCGAGCTATGGCATAGCCTTTCTTACGTCGAACAAATTCTGAAGGCGATTTCGTGGATGGTCGTCGTGGTCGGATTGATGGCGATGCTTATTGCTTTAACCACAAGCCTGAACGAGCGCCGCCGAGAGATGGCGATACTGCGCGCGATCGGGGCGAGCTCGCAAAAAATTCTGGCGCTGCTGGTGTTTGAGTCGACGTTGCTAACTTTCGCCGGGATCGTTCTCGGCACTTTTGTTGCGGTCGTCGGTGCGTATTTGCTGAAGCCTTGGCTCGAAACGGAGTTTGGTTTTTACCTGGTCGGTTCACCGCTTGGCGCTTCGGAATTCCTGTTCCTTGCGGCGACCCTCAGCGGCGGCATACTGATCGGTCTGATCCCTGCCTATCGCGCGCAGCGGATGGCGCTGAAAGATGGACTCAGTGTGAATGTGTAGGTTAAAACTCGGGCCGGGAAAATTTGAATGAACACTTTTTTTAATCGCGATGGTTACATTATTTGTAATACCCAATTGTCTCCAGCCAAGTGTGATAAGCTTGCGGCTGAAGTTGAGCGGATTCACGAAACTTGCGTAGTGCTTCAATTAGAATTTCCTGAAATGAAAAGACTCGGAGACTGGTCCGTTGAGAATCCTCACCAGGCATCGTCTGTTATTAGCGAATGGGTTATGTCGAAGTATTGCATCGATACTTGCAGCGCGCTTCTCGGTGGAAATGTGAAACTTTATTGGGCAGGTACGGCACACAAGCCTTCGCTAACTGGAAAAATATTTCCATGGCATCAGGATTCGGGATACGGTGAAGGTCCGCTTGAGTTTGTCACTTGTTGGATGGCCCTGGACCAGGTTGATGAAGAGAATGGATGTATCTGGGTAATTCCTGGATCGCATCTTGGTCAAGTCGCGCCGCATGAATTAAAGAAGTCCGATGATTCGACTTACGGCGGAGCATTTCTTACCGATCAGCCAAGTAATTTAGAAACTGCAATTCCGGTTCGGTTGCGTCCTGGCGAGATGGTTTTCTTTAGCTCAAAGCTTATACACGAAAGCCGCTCGAACTTATCTTCCCGAAAAAGGCGAGGCATCATTTCTTCTTACGCGATAGATAGCTGGTTTTCAAATTAATACTCAATGCGCATTTGCCATGCCATTTCTAGCTCGGTTGTGAAATCCGCAGAGTATTCGTAAATTCTGGATGTGATCGCTTCCGCCGTATTCAAATGGAATGATGTGATCCACCTGCAGGCAGAATTGAGAGCCGCATCTTTTGCCGGTCTCCGCATCGTAATGTTCGCAAGTACTTTTTGCGGTTCGCATGAGCTGACGGCGAGTTTTTATTGAAATGTAGCTTCGCTTTCCCGCTTTCAAATTCGTGACTCTGGAATCCGGGAAGCCTTGCGTTGTGGTTGCTGAATTTTCTGCAAATTTGACAACTTTTGAGTGTGTTTTGCATTCTACTTTAGATTCATTGGCCTTTTTGTCCTCAGGTTTTTTCCCTTCTAACTTCCGAACGTAATTCTCCGCAAGGTGAACGAAGGCCTTCGCTAAATCATTGTTGGGCACGGAGTGGGAGATCAAGCTTTGAACTTTTCGGATCAGTTCGTATTCTTCGCTCGTAAAGATCATCAAGGCGGTCACAGTGTCGTTGCTTTGCGGAGTTATTTTCTGATGTTTTTTCGGCGTAAAATCCATTTCCACCGCGAGGACTTTTTCGGTTTCGAAAATGGTTTTGTTTTCGATCTGCTCGAAAATCAAATCTGACTGCTCGGCAGTAAAATCGCGACCAGCTTTTTCTTCGTGCTTCATGCACTGGCCAACCTTAATCAGCTGCGTGAGATTCAGGGATCCATCCTGCACTTTATTGATGACTTGCGGATTCACTTTGAGAACTCGGGCCGCATCGATGCGATCGTAAGCTTGATTGCTGGAATACTTGTGGCGAAGGGTCAGCAGTTTGTAAATCGATTCGTAGCCGAATTGCAGATGCAAACTACGCTGCGAAACTTCGTGAATGTATTGAAGTACTAAGTGTGTGGCCGCTTTTTCGTTCAGCACAGCGCGGTCGAACTCTTCCATCAGTACATTGGCCGCTAGTTTCGATAAGTTTGCATCCATCATGGTCGCCTCCAAAGTTAATTTAAAAAACTTATATCACGACTTTTTGAAGGTCGAATTTCGAGTTTTCCATACACAAAACGAAATTGCGAAAACGTGGGTGGAATGTATATGTAGCTTTCAACAAAGGGCTGAGGCACTCCAATTTGTCCAACGAGAGCCCGGACTCGCGCTGGAAAAAAGAAGCCAGCATGATCAAAACCTGAACATCAAAAATAAACCGCAAGCACTATTTTAAAATATTTTAGTTTACGCGAAGCTTCCCGGATTCCAGACTAAGCAATCTTGTTAATGCCATCTTTTGAACGACTGATTTCAAGATCAAATGAACTGCCAATTACGTTTCAGCTATTGAAGTAATGGCGCTTTTTCAAAATGACTTACTACGTAACAAATGCTACTCGCACAGAACGAACATGAAGGGAATTTATGAAGTGGCTCGAAAAAGTAAAGGCTGCACGCGCAGAAGGCTCCTTTGACAAAACAATGGCGATATTGAAGGAAGAAGCACTCAACAATAACGAGAATCCCGTCTTACACTTACAGATCGCTTGGACGCACGATATGCTTGGAAAAGAACAAGACGCGATACCTGCGTACGAAAAAGCACTTAAGCTTGGTTTATCGGGCCAAGACCTGAAGGACGCTTATCTTGGACTGGGAAGCACCTACCGCAATGTCGGAGAGTACTCGAAATCGAAAGAACTTTTCGAACAAGCAATTGCCACATTTCCCGATTTCAGACCGTTCCGGGTATTCTTGAGCCTGACTCTTCATAATTTAAAAGAACATTCGAAAGCTATGGAGATTCTAATCAAAGAATTACTCGCGACAACGTCAGATGATTCAATCAAAGCCTACAATGGTGCGCTGTTGTTCTACTCTGATAAATTGGACGAAAAATTTAGCTGATCTCTTTTGAAGATAAGCTGAGTGAAAGCTCCGGAAAAAGGATTTGCCGATTGATAGTTTCAGGCGAGTAAAAGAGCAGCAAAGCTAAAACTGCTTCGCCCGCAACATTACCAGCGTGCACGCGTCCAGTACTTCGATGCCGTTCGCGCGCAGTGCGGTCTCGAGATCGCGGTTTTCGCTGCCCGGATTAAATATCACGCGTTTTGGTGCTAGCGCCAAAATTTCTTCGCGCATCTTCGATGAAATGACGGGTCCCACGTACATCGTCAGCGTATCCACCGGCTTCGGCACGTCTGCAAGCTTTGCGTAGACGGGGACGCCTTCCAATTCCGAGAAGCCGGGATTGATCGGCAGGGGAGTGTGACCGTAGTCCTTCAACATCGTAAATGCCATGTGAGAAAAACGGTCCGGATTTTTTGAGGCACCAAGGATCGCCACTTTTTTGCCCATGATCACTCCTAGATTTTTTCGGCCAACGCCTGACGTTCCAGTTCTAACATCGAAGGGTGCGCCAGCATCGTCTTTGAGTATTCTAAAGCGACGCCATCCAGTTTTACACCATAAGTCTGAAATCGAAAGACCACTGGTGCGTAATAACAATCCGCCAGGCTCCAGGCGCCAAACAAGTAAGGGCCGTCGGTCCCGTAAGCCGCCCGGCATTCGGTCCAGAGTTGTTGAATGCGCGCAACGTCTTCGCGCACGGAGCTGTAGTCAAAATCATTCAGGCGCTTTTTTATATTTCCCGGCAGCAGTTTTCGCAATTCCGCAAAACCAGAATGCATTTCGGCCACGACATTGCGGGCGCGGGCGCGTGCCTTTAAATCGGAGGGCCACATTTTTTTCTCTCGGTATTTATCGCTGAGGTATTCCAAGATCGCTAAAGAATCCCAGACCACGAAATCGTTATCGATAAGGCAAGGGACACGTTTCGAAGGGGAGTATTTTAAAATGTTCTTGGTCGTATCTGGTCGGTCGAGAGCGATAACGACTTCTTCAAAAGGAATTTGGAACGAGTGAAGCGCGAGCCAAGCGCGCCAAGACCAAGTAGATAAATTTTTGTCGCCCATAATCAGCTTCATTCATAACCTCCATCAGGAAGATGGAAGTTACGTCAAGTGGGGCGCGGCGATCAAGCGATTAAGCCGCGTCTTTGATTTTAACTTTATCAGCACCTTCGGCTTCGTAGTCCGAATAAGGAGTTTTAACGATTTGCTCTACGCCCGCATTCATATAGCCACGCACTTTAAACATCTTGAGGGCTTCGCTGCGGCCTTTAACTTCGGCGGCGCCCGCGTAATCGAGCATAAAGTTATCGCCGACGCGAGAGACGACATCGTCGGTCACCAATAAGTCAGTCCCGAAGGCTTTGGTCGCGGCTTCGATCCTGGAAGCGGTGTTCACCGTATTTCCGATGACCGTGTACTCCATGCGTTCGTCCGATCCGATTGTGCCCGAAATTGCGCGTCCCGCATGCAGCCCCATTCCGATCATGATCGGCAGTTCGCCGCGGGCGATGCGTTTTTCGTTCAGCTCGTTCAAGCCTTTGCGCATTTCGATGCACGCACGAAGCGCCATTTCACAATCTTTTTCGGAACCCTTTGGCGCGCCCCAAATCGCCATGATCGCATCGCCGATAAATTTATCGACGACTCCGCCGTGACGGGCGATGACTCCGACCATGACGCCGAAGTATTCATTTAACATCGCGACGACTTCTTCGGGTTTGCGCTTTTCTGAAAACGCGGTGAAGCCACGAATATCACTGAAAAACACAACCACTTCTTTATTTTGCCCACCGACGCCGATATCGTTCGCGATCAAATCTTCCGCGACCGAAGAGCCATGGAACTTGCTGAAAAGACTTTTTACTTTGTCGCGTTCTTTTAATCCATCGGTCATGTGATCGAACGCGATCGCGAGGTCGCCCACTTCATCATGAGACTTAACGCTGGCGGTAGCTTTGACGTCGAAGTTACCTTTTGAAACGACGGCGATCAGTTCGGCCAATTTCTCAATTGGAGAAGTTAACGTGATAGAGAACAAGAAGATCAAAAACAGCGCCGCCGATAAAACTAAACCCGTAATAAAGAATGCGGACCTTCGGGCGTCGACGGCAGGTTCAAGGATCAGCTCTTCAGAAATCTGCGAAATTACCGTTAGGCCGAACGAAGTTTTATTGTAGGCGCCAATAAAATTCTGCTTACTTTCCGGATCGGTGAACCGCATCTGCCGGCGTGGGGTCTGCTCGGACAATGCTTTCGCTACAAGCGGAACCAATTTCATATTCAAACGTGCGAGCGCAAGTTTGTCGTCTTGGTGAGCGACAACTTCGCCCGTACGATCGACCAAGAAGCTTGTTCGTTCGGAGCGTTCGCTAAACGGTTTCTGCAAAACTGATAAATCAACATCGATCAAAGCGATGTGCGAAATTCGGCCTTGCGCATCTTTCACGAGCGGAAGGCCGATCGTAAACATGCCGGGACCTTTTTCGTAGGAAGCGTTGCGAATTTCGATGGTTCCTTGAACTACGGAACGGACGGGAAACTGCTGCTGCGTACGAACTTTGTTAATGAAATCGGCCCCGAGGCTATAAGTTGTTTTAAGAAAATCATCTTTCGTCCGTCGAGTGACTAGCTCTGGAGTCGACCCTTGGATCTTTAGGACTTCCATCGAAATTAAACGTTTATCTTTGGTAAAGTTTAAATCAAACTCTTCGGTGGTCGGAACGTTCGTACTGCTCGCGCGGTACAAGATCGATGCTGCGGCTTTGGATTTATCAACGATGGAGCTCAGCACGTTTTCAACTTCGGTGGCTCTTGAGGCCGCGAAAGCTTGATTGCTGTACTCCTCACGCTGCAGAGAACTCTTCGCAAAGAAATTAGAAGTGACGAGAGCGATGGGCACCGTCGCCGCAAGCAGGATTATGACCGTTACGGCCACAAGTTTTGTCGATATAGGTATTCTCATGAACATCCCCTGGATAATGGAACCATCTTAAAATCCGTACTCTGCATAAAAGCTTAAATAACTACCTGTAATTTGCGTGACGTCGTATTCACCGTTGCCCTGAAACGCGGCGCCGGTTTTATTCGCCTTGTAGGCAACCTCGTCATAACGTTGGGTCAAGCCCATCAGGCCCGTAAATTGATTGTTGAAACGATAGCTGCCCATGAGGCCGAGTTGATACGAAATTCGAGGTTCGACGGGGTTGCCGTTCGGCGATTTCATCGTGGCTAAACTATAGTAAAGGTGTCCGTTCGTTTGAACTCCGAATTTGGGAGTAATCGAATACCAGTACTCCGCACCCACGTGCGGACCCAGCACGGACGTCTGAACAAAATCAACCGCAGAGCTTCCGACGGTCATGCTCGGCGTTCCGATCAACTGCGGAATTTCTTTATAGTACAGACCGCCGATAAGCCGAGTTTCGCCGCGCTCGCCTGAAATATAGCGAGAGATCCCGCTCATTTCCACAGAAGCGTAAGTGCGATTTGTGCCAGAGATCGTGAAACCGCTCATGTCCACGATCGTCAAAAATCCCCACTTATCGTCTTTAGTAAAGTAGCCGGCGCCCATGCGCCCGGTGCCGCCAAGTGCCGTTGTCGTCGTTAGTCCACCGGTTTCGGGAGATTCGCCCCGGTAGTTAATTTGCGTGATCAGGTAACTTGCGATGGCGTACCAGCCGCTGACGCGGTCAATGGATTTGCGAACCAGAGCCGTG
>JACMRP010000190.1 GCA_014376325.1 Pseudobdellovibrionaceae bacterium | reverse complement strand
TTTTCTTCGAGGTCGGCAATGCGCCCTTGCCGCCAGCTGACACCATTGTCGTATAGATTTTCGTTGATGCTAACACCCGCTTGATTGGACCAAGGGGCGTGACGATACGCGGTCGAAAAGTAAGGGCTGGTGTTTTGTTGCGAATAAGTGTGTGCCGCTTGAAGGTCTATAGTTGGAAACAAAGTAGCCCATGCGGTTTTCGATGCGAGCTCCGCGTTCTGTGCGCGGAGTTTTAAACTTTGCATGGCCGGTGACTTTTGCTCAGCCCGCTCGAGACTCTGCTGGAAATTGATCGTCTCCCGCGTTTCCGGCGCCGCTTCGGAGCGGGGGCCAGGAATTGCCAACAAGATCAAAATAAGAAGAACCCAATTCACAGGTTTCATGGATCCAGAATGCTATGTGCGGAGCGCGATGAATTCAACTGGTATCAAAAAGAACCAAGCGATGCGCAATGCGAAAAAAAAGGCCACCATGAGAATGGAGGCCTTTTTAGAAGCAAATTTACTAAATTAAGTCTTAGTTGCAAGCCTGGATACGTCGGCGTTCAGCATCGTTGTACTGGTTCACGGTGTATTGGTACGCCTGAACTTGCTGCTGACGGCAGAACGGATTTGGTGACCGCCACGCTGGTGGCGCGTCCGGCACAACGCGCGGCCAGCGCTTCAGAAAACTGATATTCGCAGCGTTTCGCAACATCGCTGGAGCCAGCACAGTTAGCGGCGTCGTCGACAATTGTTTTGTAGGATTTTGCTAAAGTCCGACATCGATCGCTGCACTGAACTTGGCACTGTTAGAGGTCGTCTAAATCATCAGCGTGGGCGGCAAAGGAACCTAAAAGTAAGGTCAGCAAAAATAAAAACTTCATGAAACCCCTCAGTCATCGTTAGAAATGATCGTCGTCGTGAGGAATTGCAAAAAGAACGCCACACTATTCGGGACAGATTGATACCGATCGCGCTTTTTCTGACGTCTTAGTATGGGTTTTTGTATAGGCCTTAGCTTATGTCATGGCTTAGGCGATTATCTCGGACAATACCCAACTCACTTGAATCAATTATTTCAATATGTCATTCACTTTGGATCAAATCGGTAAGTTCACTTAAGGACATATCACAGACCCGAATTAAATGACGCTCAATTTCTCCTCAGAGGAGAAACCTTGCGTCAGTTGGAGCTACTCCGTCATTTGGAGGCTTCCGGTTTTGCCCGGGATCACGCCGTCCCACGAAGGCAAAGAGGCCATCATGGTTTTGAGTTCTAGCTGGAACTGGCCCAGCATGGTGCTCGGGATTGGCTCTGCAGATGGAAACTTTTTGCCGAGTGGATCCACGAATCGACCCGCTTGGTAAAATTCAAAGTGCAAATGCGGTCCCGTCGATAGGCCCGTCGTTCCGACGTAACCTATGATCTGTCCCTGCCGAACCCGGCTGCCCGCTCGCACGCCCTTGCCGAAGCCACTCAGATGTTTATAAGCAGTCATGTAAGTAGCGTTGTGGCGAAGCTTGATCATCTTGCCGGCACCGCCCACGACACTGGCGACTTCGATGACCCCATCACCCACCGCGCGGATCGGCGTGCCCACCGGGGCCGCGTAATCGACACCTAAATGTGGACGGTTGATCTGCAAGATCGGGTGAAAGCGTTTGGTAGTAAAACGCGAAGAAATCCGTCCGTAGCGTAGTGGACTTTTTAGGAACATCTTCTTTAAACTTGTTCCGTCTGGCGCGTAATACCCACGCTCTTGATCATTGATTTGAAACAAAATGCCTGAGTACTTTTGATCCTGATTTTCGTACTCTGCGGCGAGGATCGAACCCCAACCCACGGGCTGCCCCTTCACGATTTTCTGTTCAACCGAAATGCGCCAGCGATCGTCCGCTTGCACTTCGCGATTAAAATCGATTTGCCACGCAAAAACTTCTGCCAGTTCGGAAATCAAATTGGGATCCATTTTCGCCTGAACGGCAGATTCCCAAAGTGAGCTCGCCACCGTTCCGGAGAAAGTCATTACTTTGGTTTCAACGACTTCCGAGATTTTTTCTGCGGTCCAAACTTCGCCAAATTTTTTAACGCTTAAAAATTCCATCGGAGAAAAACGGAACTTAATTTCTGTGGCATCGGGATCGGTGCCCGTAACTTCCGTAAAACTAACTTTGTAACGGACGCCGGGATTAATACGGCCCAAATTAAAAACCGGTTTCGCGGCTTCAACGATTTGGTGAATGGTCTGAGAGCTTAAACCTTTTTCTCGAAGGACTGTATTCAATGTAGAATTCGCCGGGATCACGTCCGGAAACAATTCTTCCATCGTCGGCAACACCGGCACTTGCGGGACATTTTCAACAACGTCCCTTGCCGGATTCATTTCGTAATTTTTTAAAAGATACGCTCCGCCGGCACCGAGGCCGATTCCAGCGACACACAAAAAACTGACTAACATTATTTTTTTCATCATCACGTCCATTATCCTATAAAAAAGATTTCCGTAAAGGAAGTCTTTAGTAACGTTTTTTGCCTCGAATCCACAAGCGAAGTGGAGTCAACTCTTTTTCACTTAAGCCCACAAAATTGCCCGTCATTTTGTGATAGCCCTCTTGCGTTGCTTGTTTTTCTACAGTCACAATTCGGAGAGTCACCGAGCTGACTCCCATTTCTTTAAAAGCATCACTCGAAACTTTCAGCAAAGAACCTGCTGCAGGTGCGACGTTCGACTGCATCGTGCAGCCAAGCTCAGAAATCGTGAGGATTTCTGTTTTAGTTTCAAACTCGGCCCGCATATTGACCGGAGCCTCCGCAAAACGTGGCGCCGCTTGTTGAGTCTTCGACAGCATGTTTTTAATTTTTGCAATGAGCAGGGTCGGATCAATCGGCTTAATCACGTAATCGTCGGCGCCCGCTTCGATGCCTTTTTGCACGTCTTCTTTTTCGCGCTTCCCCGTCAACAAAATCACCGGCAAGTTAGCGAGCTTCGGCTGATGGCGAATTGTCTTCAATAACGCAATCCCCGTACCACCAACGGACATAACGACATCGGATATGACCAAATCAAATGCTTCATCTGATAAACGTGACATCGCATCGATGGCGTTCGTGCACGCGGTCACCAAATGATTTTCGCTTTTAAGCAGGGCTTCGAGGGTCAACAGAACGCTTTGTTGATCGTCCACAATCAGAATATGTGCCATTCGGGAACTTCCTTACGCAGCCTTGCGGCGAGTATATTTTTGCAGCTCTTCACTGCTTTTACTTAAGTAATCATCCAATTGCTCAATGTGAGACGAAGTGGAAACTAAGTCGACCGCATCCTCAATTTTTTTACACAATTCTGCAAGTCCCGTCGCGCCCAGAGTCGCGCTGGACGACTTCAGTGCGTGGGCCGCGAACTTGATATCTTCGAGCGCATGGGCCGACTTCATCTGCGCGACAAGTCCTGGGGCCGTGCTCATGAAATCTTCGATCAGCGCTTCCGTCAGGGACTTATTGTTTACGACGTAGGATTTCAGTTTTTCAAGCGCCGCGGGGTCAATAACCTGCACGCTGGTCTTTAACCAACGGTGCAAAACTTCGGTCAGTCGCTCTAGCTCTAAAGGTTTCGTTAGGAAATCATCCATGCCAACCGCCAAGCAACTTTTCTTTTCGCCACTCGTGCCTTCGGCAGTCAGCGCAACGATCGGCGTGCGTTCAGAGACTTGAATTTCGCGGATCTTGCGGGTTGCATCGTATCCCGTCATCACTGGCATCTGACAGTCCATAAAAATCAAATCGTAAGAATTTTTAAGCGCCTTTTCGACCGCGATCTGCCCGTTTGCGGCCACATCCACTTCGAGCCCTAATTTTTGTAAATAAATCGTGGCGACCCGCTGGTTGACCAGTTGATCTTCCGCAAGCAAGACTTTTCCGCTAAAAATTGCGGCGAAGTGATGCTCCGTCTGTGCCGGAATTTCGCTGGCGGTGCTGATTGCAAGATCGAGTTCGAACCAGAAAGTGGCGCCCATTCCGGGCTCGCTTTTAAGTCCGATCTTTCCGCCCATCAGTTCTACTAACTGATGACAGATCGAAAGTCCAAGCCCCGTGCCGCCGTATTTCATGCCGGACTTAGTTTGGAAATATTTTTGAAACAGAAACTGGCTTTCTTCTTCGCTCATTCCGGCACCGCTGTCGATGACCGAGACGCGTATTTTAGATTTTGCAATTCCCGGTCCGATGCTTTCGACGATTACGCGAACGCCGCCGGCTTCGGTAAACTTCACGGCATTGCCGATCAGATTAACCATGATCTGGCGAAGGCGTTCCGGGTCACTGACGAAGTACCATTCGTCCCGACCCTTCCACTGAATATCCAGATTGATATTTTTTTCGCGGACCGTTGGGTAAAAAAGCTCTAATACATCGTCGCACAAAACACGTAAGTCGAATGGCCGCAGATTGATTTCGACCTTCCCGGCTTCGATTTTAGAATGATCTAAAATATCATTAATAAGTCGCAATAAAGCTTCGGCCGATCTTTTGATGGTGCCGACGTAATCTTTTTGCTCTGAAGATAAATCTGTTTCGGCAAGCAAGGTCGACATACCCATAACTCCGTTCATCGGAGTGCGGATTTCGTGGCTCATCGCCGCTAGGAAATCGGATTTTTTACGAGCGGTTTCTATGGCCGATTCGCGGGCGCGTAACCATTCTTGTTCCGTGGCCTTTCGACGACTGATGTCGCGGAACACGACGAGTCCCCCACGAATGCCACCGTCTATGTCACTTAAATATCGGCTGCTGATGCTGATGTACATACCTTGCGGGTGGGATTCATTATGAACCAGGATTTCTAAGTCTTCCACTTGTTCCCCACGGAGCGCGCGGGCAAACGGCAATTCCTGAAGGCCCAGCGGTTGCATGGTGTTGACGTCGAAGAAACCCACTTCGCGTGCATCATCGTCCGTTGAAATTCTGCGCAAACGGTTGCCGATAATTCTTTGCGCGGCCGTATTGTATCTGGTGATGTTGCCTTTTTCGTCAATGACGATCAGGGCCTCGCTGATGCTGTTTAGAATTCCATCAAGTAAGATCGATTGAATTTTTAATTCCGAAACATCTTTTTTGTAATCGTCGTTAACGACTCGCTGAAAACTCTGGCTCGTCAGAATGCAAAAGCAGGCCGCAAAAAGGCCAAACATAAATTCCCAAACCGCTAAGGGACCGCTCACGCCTAAGAACGTCACCGGCTGCGAAGTGCGCTCCCGAATGCTCGCGGTCATCGCGTCTAGCGAGGCTAAAACTTCCGGAGTTTCGTTCAGCGACGCAAGTCCACGCTCCACGTCGAAGCGTCCGTTCTGCTTTTTTTCTAATTTTGCGTTGATATCCAAGAAATGCACACGTGTCTTTTTTTGAACGTCAGCAAATTGTTCCTGCATTTCGGGAATTTTTTTGAGATTGGTTGCTAGTTCGCTAAAGCGTTTGCCCATTTGCACGATGTGCGAATTGTATTCGTCGAGCTCTTTGCTTTTACCGTGTTTTAAATATTGAACGCTGCTTTTTGAGGCTTGGTCGATGCGGTATCGCGTTTCTTGCAGCAAGCTGACGTTCTGCAGATCTTCTTTCGTCGTATTTTCGCGAGCGTAGATAAGACAACTCCCCAGCAACAAGACGATGCCGAAGTAAGTGCCGAAGCGGCTCATTAAAAAGTGATAAAGAGAATAGGACCTTTCCATTCAATGTCTTATCGGTCTTTGAGCGCTGAATTTTAACCCGGTACGGGCCACTTCCCTGCTTTGGTCCAGCGTCCCGCGCGTCTAGACTGACAGGTGCATATTGGTGCACTAACCTAGACCGATGAAGATGCTCATTTGTTTAATTATTGGACTGTTCGCGACACCGATCACGCTAAAGGCCGAGGCACCAACCTACACGCAGATCGTTTCTAATAAACTCGCACCAGTTCTTCAAAGATGTATACGCCATATCGGCGATATGAAGGTTTATAGCGGCACCGACACTTTTACTTTTAAAATCGGCAACCAAGGAATCGCGAAGGGCTTTCAGTACGTCACTGAAAATCCGATTCCACCAAAGTGGCTCGCGTGCGCTGAGAAATCGGTGAACGGCGCAAAGTTTCCGAAACCCCCGAAGGGCAGTACCTACACGCACATGGGAACCATGACTTGGAATCTGGCGGCCAGCGAAGTAAATTCACACGTCGAACACGATTCGCGCGAAGCGATTCGTGACGTGATGACCGAACATGCCAGTGATTTTCAAAAATGTTATGCGGACTACTTAAAACGCGGCGGTACCAACCAGGGCGGCATCGTCTTGCTGTGGACCCTCGGCAAAAACCGCACGGTGATAAAATCCAGCCTGAATATCGACGAAATCAAAGACGCAAAGTTTTCGACTTGTCTGCTCGCGACTTTGAAATCTCTGAAGTTCCCGGTGTCCGCAGATGCGGGCATGACTTTAGAGATCTCTCACCCGTTTGAATTCCGCATCGTCAAATAGCAATCGACTGAAGAAGCAGCTTACTATTGCCGCTTACATATGTCGCTTCAACCATCCGGCCACATCGGTGTCCTGCCCGTGGGCGGCACCGAAATCCAATGGCCCGGTCAGTTCCGAAAGACCGTAATCCATTTTAGCTTCCAAATTGCGTTCGTGTTG
>JACMRP010000189.1 GCA_014376325.1 Pseudobdellovibrionaceae bacterium | reverse complement strand
GGCTTTTTGCTGCAGCCTTCAGAAATGCATTTTGTTGGTCCCAACTGGATCACGTTGCTTGGAACTTGTTTTTCGTGTTTCACTTCTGGTTTCTTATTTTCAGCCATTCGAAAATCCCCTTTAGTCTGTTTCACTAGTTCGTTTCATTCGTTTCATTCGTCTCGTTACGGCGTCGTATCAAGACTAGATGTTAGACTTATCGGCCTTGGTCCTAAAAAGTTGAGACAAAAGTTGTGGGGATAAATGTCTTGTTCAGGGATTTTTTGAGGGTTTTGCGAGGTTTTTTGTTTCAGGTTGAGACAGTTTTGGAAAAGTCTCTGCCAAGAGTTGATCGACACTTGCTTGCATGGGCAACTTTTTTAGAGCCATTCCGATCTTTGCGATGCGCTCGGCGTACTTCGAATCATTTTTCAGTGAAATGTAGAGTCCCGCTTTTTTATAAATCTTTGGGTCAATCACTAAGTTTTCACGGAGCTCTGGAAAGCGGATCTCCGTCAAATACCTCGCGTTGAACAAGTCCGCGACGGTCACGTCGATCCGTTTGAAATTCAGCATTCGTAGATTTTGCTCATCAGTTCCGACAACGTTCAGACTGTAGACACCCCTTCTTCCGAAATCTAAGATGTCTGCGGGGTATCCATAACCGTCAACGACGCCGACACTGAGCCCTTTGAAATCGTTCAGCGTCTTCCACTTGTACTGTTTGCTTTTATGATGAACGAAAACGATAGGAGATGAAAATAGCAATTGAGAGTTTTTACGGCCGGCAAAGTTGTGGCCGTCCCAAACTGGATACAAACCAACGAATTCTTTTTTCTGCGATTCCTTTACCCCGCGGGTCCACGGAAGAAACAAATATTCTATCTTTACCCCGACCGTCGCCATTACTTCGGCAAATGCTTTTGCGGCCGCCCCTTGATCGGCAGCTCCTTCCGTCGTGTATGGCGGCCAGTCGACCGTGATGACCTTCCAGGTCTCCGTTTTGCTAGCCACAGTATTCTGAACAGCCTTAGCCTGAATCACGAACGTGAACATCGTCATGAAGGCCAAGATGAACCACTTCATTTTTGGATGAACTCCAACGCAGAAAGATCCAGCTGATTCATAGAGTTTATCTTCCAGCCCTTAAAGTTGGTCTTTGCAAGCATCGCGAAGTGGATAGATCCCGTCGGAATAATCCAGAATCGATCTGTCAGGTACTTGATTCCCTGAGTGCAGAGTTTCTTTTTTTCGGACTCAGAGCTGGATTCGCCAAGGGCTTTCAAGTTCGACTGAAATTCTGGATCCTTCATCTGAATGTAATTTTCAGGACTCCAGTCTGCGAAAGTTTCAAGGACCGCAAGACAAGTGGGGCGATCGGGCGCCACTCCCTTACGAAAAATTGCTGGCGGATTCTGTTGCAGCTCGGAAAGATAAACTTTGTTTTCGCGAAGCATGATCTGCATATCGAAGCCAAGATTCTGTTTCCACTGTGACTGCATCCATTCCGTACCGCGACGATGATCGTCGCCCCCTTGGCTTGAGTACATCAATTTCAAATCCATCGGCTTGCTCTTATCTTCAGACCAAGCCGCTTTCGCTTTTTTGACATCCATCTTGTAACATAAGTCTTCATCGATCCACGAACGCGGAACGCCTGGGCACCCCGGAGTTCCTTCCGAAGAATAAATTTTCTGCATCTCCGGATAATTGAGTGAAAGCGCTAATGCTTCACGGATTTTCGGATGATCTTTGAGCGCGGGTCCGAAGCCGAAATAATCAAACCGAATCACCGGCAGCCAAAGAAAGTCCGCACGCTTTTTAAATTTTGGAACGTACAGCGTCGGCAGTCTGCGGAGAAAGCTCAGCTGATTTTTTTCGTACAACTGCAGGGCGACGCTGTCTTCGCTAATGAAAAGCATTTCGACCGGTGGCCGTTTCGTAGGATTGCCATTCGCGTATGCTGAATTACTCCCTAACACGATTTTTTGGCCAGGGATCCATTCGGTGATTTTGTAAGGGCCGTTCGTAATGAGTTTTTTTGCATCGGGCCCGGGACTTTCAGTATTTTTGATCGGGGACAGCAGCAAACTCGATAGAATATATTCAAAGTCAGGATCTTTTTCTTCGAGTTCAAAACGCAGAGTGAACGCATCCGGCGCAGTGATCCCCAAGCTTTCGATTTTTTTCTGACCCTTGTAAATCGCCGGTGCGTTTTTGATCTTAAATAACAAGTCTGCGCGAGGAGAGTTATTCTTCGGGTCTAAGATGCGCTGGTAGGATTTTAAGAAATCTTGGGCGTTCAGCACGCTTCCGTCGGACCACTTTAAGTCCTTCTTTAACTTACAAACTAAGACGAGCGCGCCGTCACGTTTGCAGGATTCGCCAAGATCGGGGATCAGGCCCTTAGAATCATCGTATCTAAAAATATTTCGATAAAGTGCTTGCAAGAGATAACTAGAGACCGACGACTTCTGTTGATGCGGATCAATATTGGCCGGTTCATTTGCGAGATGGAGTCGAAAAATGCCCGCGGTTTGTCCGAGGGCGGTGCCACTCACCACGATCAGAAAAAATACTGTCGTGATGGCTTTCATCATTTATTTGTCCAATTCCATTTTGGCGATTGTCTGTAGTTGCATGTTCGAAGTTCCTTCATAAATCTGACCGATCTTCGCGTCCCGCCAGAACTTTTCGACAGGATATTCTTTCGTGAATCCATTGCCGCCAAACAAATCGACCGCGGTCGATGTGACGAAGGCCGCGGCCTGGGCCGAGTAGTATTTCGCCATCGCT
>JACMRP010000188.1 GCA_014376325.1 Pseudobdellovibrionaceae bacterium | reverse complement strand
GTGGCGTAACCATTCGTCGCATCGGTTTTGTCGTTAATGATCACCAAAGTTTTTTCTGGCATCGATGTGAAGATCGGGGAAGTCAGCGCATAAGCGCGTTCCATCTGCTTTGCGTAGAATTCGCCCAGCTCCTGCTGCTCAGCATTATAAATGACATCGAAGTGCGGAGTCGAAATTGTTTTGAATTTCCACTCGGCGGGCACTTCAAGAGCCGCTCCCAGTGCGGGTGACAAGAGCTGTTGGAAGAGAACGGCAACAAAAGCGAGTCGAAATTTCATTTTCATTCGCCTAATATTGCAGCTTTGATATGGTTTGACAATTAGCCGTCATGCAATAAAGTTTTAATGTTTTCAACACTCAAGGAGGAAGTTCCATGTTCCAAAAATTGGCATTCGCATTGGTCGCAGTTGCATTGGTCGCGGGCTGCAAAAGCAAACAAAAATCGACCGATATCGAGTCTACACCGATTACTTCGGCGACTTCAGACACGGCTGTTGAATCAACGCCAATGAGTTTCGATGCCACCGGCAGCGACAGCGGAAAAATCCCTGGGCTGGAGACCGTTCACTTTGAGTATGACAAATCAAATATATCTGCAGAAAACAAACGCATTCTGCAAGGGAACGGCGATTGGATTAAAAAGAACACGACTTACAAAGTTCAAATTGAAGGACATTGTGACAATCGCGGTACGATCGAGTACAATTTAGCCTTGGGTGAACGCCGCGCTAATGCGGTAAAAGCTTACTTGGTCAGCCTTGGAGTTCCAGCTGCACGAGTATCTGTCATCAGCTACGGTAAAGAAAAACCCGTTGAACAAGGTGATTCTGAAGCCGCGTACGTTAAAAATCGTCGCGCGAACTTCGTTCCGGTTCAGCAGTAGTTTTTAGAAACAGAGAGGCTTCGGGGTGAAGGGAATCGTAATAGTTTTTGCGTCATTCATGATCCTGATGGGATGTGAAACCGCACCAAAGCCCCTCGAAGAATATACTTTGGCACGAGCCGCGATTGAAGCGGCTCGTGCCGTTCAGGCCCCACGCCATTCGCCAGGATTCTGGCATCAAGCAGACGAAGCTTACCGACAAGGACGACTGTCCTTCAAAGATCGAGATTACAGCCGCGCCCGCGACGAATTCGTCCGTGCCCGTCAGGCTGCCGAAAAAGCCGAAAACTCAGCCCGACTGATCCGTCAAAAAACTGGAGACGTTCTATGAAATCTTTGCCCTTGGTTCTTGGACTGTATTTTGGCCTTTGTTTTGGCTTAACCGCATGTTTGAAAACCCGCACGGACGTGCGCGACGGCGAACAAAAACAAGTGATCCAGCAAGAAGTGACAAAACTGCAACGGACGAACGCTGACGTCTCTAGCCGCTTCGCAGACGTTGAAGAAGACATCCGCAACGTTCGCGGACGTGTCGAAGTGCTCGAGCATCGTGGGGGCGAAGGCACCCAACAGGCCGAAGCGGTTAAAAAATACGCGAGCGATGCGAATGCCGATTCCAATAAAAAAATCCTCTTGCTGCAAGAAGGCTTGAGCACGCTAGAAAAAACGGTCTTCCAGCTGAACGCGGAATTAAATGCGATGAAGGCCGAAAGAGCCGCGATGATCGCGACCAACTCAGCTTCGCAGGTCAAAGCCGCCGCCGAAGCAAAACGCGGTAGCTACGAATCTGGTCAAGATTATTTTGAACAAAAAGACTGGAAAAAAGCCATTCTGAATTTTCAGAAGTACCGCGACGAAAACCCGAAGGGTTCTAAAAATGCGGAAGCAACTTACAAAATGGGCGTTTCGTTTCAGGAACTGGGTATGAAAGACGAAGCGAAAACTTTTTATGATGAGCTAATTAGCAAATACGGAAGTTCGAACGAAGCTAAAAAAGGTAAAATTCGTCTCAAAAATTTAAAAAAATAGGAAATGATTTTTCATTATGGAACGAGTGCTCGCGATTGAAACTAGCTGTGATGACACCTCTGTCGCGATTGTTGATCGTGGCGGGAGGGTGCTCTCTGTTGTTTCCGCAAGCCAAGATTTGGAACATCAGCCTTACGGCGGGATCGTTCCAGAAATTGCGAGCCGAAACCATTCGATAGCGCTGATCCCTTTAATTGAAGAAGCCCTAAAAAAAGCGAATATGACATGGGCGGATATCCCCGGCATCGCGGTCACCAGTCGCCCTGGTTTAATTGGCGCTCTGATCGTGGGATTAGTGACGGCAAAAAGTTTATCTCAGGCGAAGAACATTCCGTTCATCGGAGTGAATCATTTAGAAGGACATCTTTTAGCGCCCTTCTTAAAAGACGATCAATACTCTCCCCCCGAAGACTTCGATTATCCATATGTCGGGCTTGCGATCAGTGGCGGGCACACGAGTTTGTACCATATCCGGGGTATCGGTGATTACGAAGTGCTCGGCGCAACCAAAGACGACGCGGCCGGCGAGGCCTTCGACAAATTTGCGAAGATGGCGGGACTGGGATTCCCTGGCGGCGTAAAGGTGGACCAAATTTCTAAAACTGGAAATCCTGCAGCTTATGATTTTCCTCGAAGCATGATTCACGATGATACTTTCGACATGAGTTTTTCTGGATTGAAATCTTCAGGTCAAAGAATGTTAGAACAGATGGGCGCTGAAGAAGTAAAAAAACATCTTCCTGATTTGTGTGCTTCTTTCCAAGAAGCCATCGTCGATGTGCTCATTGCGAAGCTAGAAAAGGCCGCAAAGAAATTTAAATCAAAACGAGTCATCCTGACCGGCGGGGTCAGTGCAAATTCGCGATTACGTGCCCGTGCGGAAGAGTGGGCGCAGAAAAAAGGCTACAAGCTTGTCATTCCGCCAATCCGTTACTGCACCGACAACGCGGCGAT
>JACMRP010000187.1 GCA_014376325.1 Pseudobdellovibrionaceae bacterium | reverse complement strand
GGCTTCCACAATGAATGCACGTATCCGAGAACTCCGTAACATTCGGCGATGCTGTCGGTCAGTACGCGGAACGCCAGCACGTCGTACAGCTGTTCGTAATCAATATTCCGCGACTGCATTTTGCGATAGATAGACCAAAGATGTTTGGAGCGTCCGAAGACATCGTACTTAAAATTTGCTTTTTGTAATTCGGCGCCGATTTGCGATTTCACGTCTTCGATGTAGCGAGTGCGCTCGGCTTCGGTCTTACGAATTTTCTGCATCAGTTCGTAATACATATCGGGGCGATAGTATCTGAAACACAGATCTTCGAGTTCGATTTTAAGTGAACTGATACCCATGCGCCCGGCGAGCGGACAATAAATTTCTAATGTTTCGAGTGCGATCTTTTCTTGTTTTTCAAACGGCATGAAATTCATCGTGCGCATGTTATGCAAACGATCGCATAACTTTACGAGCAGCACACGCACGTCACGGCCCATGGCCACGATCATCTTACGGACATTTTCGCCCTGCTTTTCGTTGCTGTTTTTGAATTTCATCTGACCGATTTTGGTCACGCCATCAACTAGCTGTGCCACCGCTTCACCAAATTCTCGGCGAATGTCTTCGAGCGTAGCGTGGGTGTCTTCGACCGTGTCGTGCAGTAAGCCGGTCGCGATCGAATCTAAGTCGAGATGCAAGTCCGCAAGAATCCCCGCGACAGAAAGTGGATGCGAAATATAAGGTTCGCCCGATCGACGAATTTGACCTTCGTGAGCGCGTTCCGAAAAGTAATAAGCCTTTTCAATGACTTTCAAATCCGCTTGCGGGAAATATGAACGGATCTTATTTAAAAGATCTTCGAGAGTTTTGGTAGGTCGCTGGGAAAGACCGGCTTCCACAGGTGTGTTTTCGGACATATTCATGAAATTATATCTTAGAATACGCCTAGGCACCAAGCAGGAAACTTGGAACCCAGATCCCTAGTCCCGTGCTTACTTATTCAGATCTTTTTCGATTTCAGCGTGGAGCTGTACTGGATCCATGTGGTCGTCATCATAACCGACATTGCCGGCAGCGACCTCACGAAGAGCCGAAACGATGTACTTGTTGCTGCGAGCAGCGACCGTGCATTCAGAACCTTTAAGGAGTTGCTTTGCGCGTTTAGAAACCATCAAGACAAGAGCAAATCGATTGGGAACCTTGTTCAAACAATCTTCAACGGTAACGCGAGCCATGAGACCTCCAAAAGCATGTAAAGTAGACCTAAGAGAGCAATTCTTCAACGATTTTTTTGAATTCCCCGTAGGAGACTTCGAATTGATCATTCACGATCTGATAATCGAACTTCGAAGCGTGTAAAAGCTCTTTCTGTGCATTGGCCATCCGAACCTCGATGTCCTCCGGAACTCGTCCGTCCCGCTTTTCGATGCGTCGACGCAACTCGTCAATGCTGGGAGGAAGGATGAAAACTGAGACAGCGTCTGGGTACTTCTCTTTGAAGGTGTCTGCACCCTGGACGTCAACGTCCATGATGATGCATTTGCCCTTCACCCAGGCGTTTTCGAGCTGATAGTAAGGGGTCCCGTACATGTTGTTATGAACCAGCGCCCACTCCACGAAAAAATTCTGCTGGATCTTGCTTTCGAATTCTGCGGGCGTCACAAAGTTATAGGGATGACCTTGAGACTCCCCTTTGCGCATGACCCGGGTCGTATACGTAACCGTGTCTTCAAGTCGAGATTCTTCTCGACAGGCGCGTTCCACAAAGCTGCTTTTGCCGGCGCCACTGGGGGCCGCGACAATGATCATCCGGGTCTTCATTCGATGTTTTGAACCTGTTCCCTTAATCGTTCTATGACAGTTTTTGCTTCTACCACGGACTGAGTGATCTTGGCTATCTGAGACTTTGACCCGACCGTATTCACTTCGCGCAAAAGTTCTTGAGTGTAGAAATCCAGTTTTTTGCCTTCAGCATGAGCACTCTTCAATAAATCTTTGTAGTTTTTAAGATGTTCGGTCAAACGGACAAGCTCTTCATTGATATCTGCTTTTTCAAGCTGAATGACAATTTCTTGCGCGAGCCTCCCCTGATCGACTTCGGTGCCCTTCATGCGGGCGCCCACTTTAGTTTCGAAACGCTCTTGAAGTTGTTTGTTCGCAAGTTCGCGTAACGAACTGATAACACTGATGTGTTTTTCAAGTTCGCGGACTAATTTTTCGAGTTCTTTTTGTAAGTAAGTTCCTTCGCGGTCGCGCTCTTTTACGCAATCGGCACAAGCCTTCGCGAACACCGTTTTCAGAAGTTTTTCTTCGCCGGGAGAAACTTCGGAAGATTCTTCAAGCTGAATGACGTCCGGCATGCGGGCTAAAACTTCTAAGTGAATGGGCGTGTCCAACTTCGTCGCTTTGGAAATTTTTAAAAAAGCCTGGTGGTATTTTTTGGCGAGGACTTCGTTGACCCGGACTTCGGCCGTTTCGTAAGAGGCCTTGTTTTTGCGCGAAACAAAGACATCGACGGTCCCCCGCAGGATTTTTTCACCGAGGAGTTTTTTAAGTTCTGCTTCAAAAGGAATAAATTCCCGAGGCAAATGAAATCGCGTATCCAAAAAGCGCCCGTTCACCGCGCGGATACTGACCTCAATACTCAGGTCTTTTTGCGTCGACTTAGATGTTCCGTAACCGGTCATGCTTCTCATGGATATCTCCGTATAAACTCATTCACTTTTTCGGTGGCCGCGCCAAATCCGGTGGCACCTTCAAACCATAACACCTCGGGATCACGTTGAAACCAAGTTCTCTGTCTTTTCGCGATGCCCATGGTATTTTTTGTTATTTCCTCGACGAGCCAGACGCGAGTCCGACCGCCCGCAAGAAATTCCCCAGCCTCCTTGTAACCGACGCCCTGAAGAGGAGCCCAACCGCCGAGACCTCTGTCGAGCAACTCGCGCACTTCTTCGAGGAGCCCGTTTTCAATCATCCAGGTCGTGCGGTCGCGCACTCTTTTGAGCAATTGCTCGCGCGACCAACGAATTCCGATCTTCAGTAACGGATACGGAAATGGCTTTTGCAAATCGCGAAACTCTTTTTGAATTTCAGTCACGCTTTTGCCCTCTGCACGGATCAGCTCCATCGCTCGTCCTATGCGATAATGATCCTGAGCATGGATCTTCAGCGAAGCTTCGGGATCCAGACGCTGGAATTCGGCGTAAAGCTGTCGCGCGCCTTCGTCGCTGGACAATTCGTTTTCGATAGCAGACGTAATGGCTGGCGGAATCTGACGAACGGGGTACATGCCTTTTTCGATGGCCTGAAAATAAAACCCCGTCCCGCCCACAACAAACGCGGGCTGATCAAGCATGCTCGCAAGACACGGGAAAAAGTCGCGTGTGTATTTTC
Source organism: Pseudobdellovibrionaceae bacterium (assembly GCA_014376325.1). The sequence goes on along the minus strand of JACMRP010000187.1, from coordinate 318 downwards.
CGGCCGTCATTGTTTCACCTTCGTTGACGTAATCGTACAGCAAGTGCGGTGCAAGCTTCATATCAGCCGCGCTCGGTTTCGCGGCCCCGATGCTGAGTCCTTTGTAGAGTTGAACACTGTCGCAATTGACCACCGCGCCCGAAAATTTTTGGGCCCAGTCAATTGCCCACTGAGATTTTCCGGACGCCGTCGTTCCCAGAACGAACACAACCGGTTTTTTAGCGCTGTCTGATGGAATGAGCGAAGACATCAGTTGATGCGCCCAAAATCTTTTTCAAGTTTATTAAACGGATATTCGACGGACACGGGACGTCCGTG
>JACMRP010000186.1 GCA_014376325.1 Pseudobdellovibrionaceae bacterium | reverse complement strand
GACTTACTCGAAGTGATTGAAGATCGCTTCAGTGTGGCGTCGACGATCATTACGTCACAACTGCCGGTGCCCGAGTGGCATGAGTATTTAGGCGGCGGCAGGATCGCGGATGCGATCTGCGATCGCTTAACCAGAAACGCTCATCGAATCGACATCGACGGCGATAGTTTACGAGCAAAGATTACCGACTAGCTTGACCAAGTAAAGTGATCTATGCGATGAGCAACACGGACCCGCGTCGCTTCGCTCCGAAGGGGTGGGCGCCATACTCCGAAATGCCCTGGCGGATTAACTCCGAAACAGGTGGGCGTCTTGACCGGAATACGCAGGCAGGCTTAGCCGAGACAAAGGCCATGTGGCCCGCCATTATTGACGAAGCTTTATTTAATCGCGTGCAAGAAATTCTAACGGCAAATTGTTCAAAGCGGAAAACTCATAATAATAAATACCCCTTCACGTTATCAGGTCTAATTAAATGCGGGCAATGTGGTGAAACTATGTCAGGCGCATCGGCCACAGGGGGCAGCGGAAAGCGCGTCGGATACTACGAGCATGTCGCCACCCGAAAGCTAGAGTCCGGCCTTCATTATAAGCTTATTGATCATAAGCCCCGCCGAGTGCCAACGCGAATTGTTGATGAACTTGTTTGGACCGAGGTAAAAAAGTTTATTTTCAATCCTAGTTTTTGTGAAATTCTGATGAAGCTAGCTGCAAAAACTTATTTGGCTCGTGTTGGCCATTCAGACCAAGATCGGCTCATTAAAAAGCGTGATCAAACTGAAAAGCAAATACAAGTCTTTGCCGAGCGAATTTCTGACCTACCAGAAGGTGTGAACCCATCGCCCCTTTATCAAAAGTTATCAGAGCTACAAGGTAGCTTAAAAAAATTAACGGCCGAGGTTGAACTAGAAAAAGAAAAAAACTTAAAACCAGATTCGCCGATAGAACTTGCTCATTTAGACGACTTTAAAGAACGGATGAAGCAATATATTGAAGCCGCCGAATCCAATCATCTGTTTAAGTCGGCGATTATGAAAATTATTGTACATAAAATTGAAATCAAACCAAACGGACTTGAAATCTTTTTTAACGTTGGTGAAAACCATTATAAAGAGGCGCTAGGGAAACCCCCGAGCGCCTCTTTATTTGTTTCAACTGATTATAAAAACAAAAAAACCCCAGTTGATTTTTCAACTGAGGGCTCAGAGAACCTAAAAATTTTTGGTTCGAGTTGCTTGACAAATGGTGGCCCCGGGGAGAATCGAACTCCCACACCCTTGCGAGTACTGGATTTTGAGTCCAGCGCGTCTACCAATTCCACCACAAGGCCACAATATAGAGATGACGTCCTTTGTAATTGATCTCACCCTTCCTGTTCAAGCGGTTTCTGAAAGAATTTTGAAATCCTTTCATGGGGGTGTTCTGAAAACCGTCACTTTCCCGCTCTCAGGGCCAAAATGCCCATTCTTCCACAGTCGTAAACCATCGCAGATAACGAACACTTAGACGCGCCATTCCAAAAGTCCTTTTTCTGGCACAGGCGTTGCTCTAGTGGAGATGTGATCAAAAAGCTAGAAACCACAGGAGTCTATTATGAATAAGATCTATTTCTCTGTCCTTGCGGCATTGATGATAGCACCTACGCTGAGCCTTGCTCAGGGTGCAAACATCGACGCTGAAGTGGACCAAGAGCTCGACCAAATGTACGCCAGCAAACAAGGCGGAACAACTTACGTGCGACCAGCACCAACTACAGGATCTGTAGCGGGAACTGCTTCGAACGGATCGCAGCCGATTTATATTTTGAATCAGGCGCCATCCACTTCGAATGCATTGGCGCAGACTCAGACGCAACAGGTTCAAAAACAGCCTGTATCGATCATCGAGTCTTCACCACTTGTTGAGTCGAAAGCGGAGATGATGAGAAAGTCTCGTCAGGACGCTGAAATCAGTACTGAACAAAAAATCGTAGAAAAGCTAGAGGCTTCTCGCCTTGACGACGAACGCCGTCGTGCGGATGCATTGTTCGGCAACAAGCTTGGCAATTCGACGCAAATCAATGCCGAAAACTCAAACGTGAGCGTTCAGACTCAGCAACAAGCTGCGGCAGTAGTGACTCCGGTTGTTCTTCAGCCCGCACAGCCGGTTGTCGTCGCTCCGATCGAGCCGAAAGAAGACATGCGCGGAATTATCCGTGAAGAACTTCGCGCTAAGCAAGATGAAGAAGCATCGGTGAAGCCCGCACACGTTAGATACTTCAGCGGTATCGCCGGTATCAGCGATTACGCAGACGTATCCAACGTTCGTGGCAATTACACTTTGGGTGCCGCGTTCGGTACCAAGTTTGATTACATGATCATCGAGGGTTCTTTCTTAGTGTCGAGCTTCGACGTTGAGCAAGTGGATCAGTCTTACAATCCATACTACCCAAAATTGATCGATACGACTCAGTATCAGGGCGCGATCTCTGCGAAGTACCAATTGATGTCCGGCCTGGTTCGTCCAGTGCTTGGCGGTATCGGTGCTTACAGCTATCGTCAGTACAAATGGAAAGACGTGAACTACGGCGGACAAATGTACCGTGGATCTTCGAGTGATTCTCACGCGATTGATCTGGGTGTGACTGCCGGAGTGGATTTGGAATTCAGCAAGGACTTCGCACTTGGTTTTGAATACCGGTACATGTTCAATCTTTCTAGCCGCACCAACAACCAAGGTGTTTACACGACTGGCCTTCAGTCAAGCGGCACTCCGCTCGAAAAGCTGAGCTACTACACTCTCGGCCTTGCGGCTAAGGTGAACTTTTAATTAACGTTTCTGTCCAGTGGTTGGAAAGCTCTTATGATGAACTCATAAGGGCTTTCTTTTTTTGGTTTCGGGTGCCATTCTAGGAGCATGTCGAAATGGATTCTTAGTTTGCTTTGCTGGCCCTTGCTGGCCGCGACCCCGGTGATCGTCTCTCAGTCGGTGGGACAAGTGGGGGACCGCGTGGTCACCAGCCGAGAAGTTCAAATTTCGGCAGCAATCGACCAGGCCCTGTTTCCGCAAAAAGACAAAGCCAATAACTTCCGCGAACTGCATCTTGGCGATGCGGCCATGCCGGGTGAAGTGACCGCCGTTTTATTAGAAGTCGTGGTTCACCGTGAAGCCGACAATTTTTCCGTCGCGAAAATCACCGAAGAGCAAATTGTAGAATCCTCTCGGAAAGTGGAACGCACGCTGGAAAGTAAAACGTATTGGCAGAATCTCGAAGTCAGTTCTGCCGAAGTTAAAAAATTCGTCGCACAAAAGTTGACCGCAAAGGCATTCATACAGTTCAAAACAAATTCGATGGCCGGCGTGGTCAGTGAAAGCGAAGCGCTCGCGTATTACGAAAAAAATCGCCTGAAGTTTGGCGAACTTCCGTTTACATCTTTCAAGGAAAACATTAAGACGTTCTTAGCACAGCAACAGCTCGAAGACCGAACGCGCGCGTGGTTTGAAATCATCAAACGCAAATACAAAGTCCGCAACGTTCTGGCCGAAAACATGAACAATAAGGTCGGACCAAAGTGAGCTACGAAATGCGCCCTCTTCAAGAAAAAGATGAGGGGCGGGTTCAGCAAGTGGTGACCGATCTTTATCGTCGGCATAGGGACCTCGTCGGGTTTCAGTGGCCGAGCGAAACTCTGCGGGCCGAATTTATGACCGCCGATGGGTGGGGCACTTTTCATGGTCAGCGTTTGGTCAATTTTGCGCTCTACCGAGTGACCCCCGTTGCCTGGGAAATCTCGGTGGTCGCGAGTCACCCAGATTATTGGGGGCAGGGATTGATGCGGAGCCTCCTAAGTCATTTGATCGTCGTCAAACCGGCGGACCGGGAGCTCTGGCTTGAGGTTCACAGTGAAAATACGGGGGCTTGGCAGCTTTACGAGTCCCTCGGATTTAAGAAGATGGGTGTTCGACCAAAATATTACCCCGGTGGCGGCACCGCTTGGATGTACACTCTTCGATAAGTAGTTGCACAGATTAGAGATTTTTGTTAGTTTCCACTTCGAAAGGCCCGATTTGGGCCTTTTTTTATGCG
>JACMRP010000185.1 GCA_014376325.1 Pseudobdellovibrionaceae bacterium | reverse complement strand
TATTCACCCAAAAAGAAACACCCTCGATTTGGCTCTTCAGCAAATACCGTTGTTACAAATGGATGGGGCGCTGACTCTCCGGGATATTTGCCTGGTGGAGGTTAAGCCGCAATCGAAGATTCGTTTTGAGCAGAGGCTCAGCTCGAATCTTATCAACGATGGGGACGGAAAGTTTTTGCCCGCGTACATCGGATTGCTTTTTTTTCCGATGCAGAAGCGCATTAGCCAGGCGGTCTTTCAAACCTTAGATCGTCTGACAGTGGATCGGGAATTTGTCGACGAGCTCCGCAGAACTGCCTTACCCGGAAAGCACGTTTTATTTTTGATGTGCGAAGATGGGGAAACGGTGGACGCGCATAAACTTCTAAGCAGTTTCGGTGGAGTGATCCTGGAGACCGGTCTTACAACCACCGAAGAAAGTGAGTTCCACCGTGCTTTCGGCGCCGACGCGTCCGAAAGGCCCGAAGTCATCTTGTAGACATAGATCTAGACACTCCGCAAGCAAGCTGATTAAAATCAGTCGCGGAGGCTTCATGAAAAACATCATCTTGATCTGCATCGCATTTTCGACTTTGGTTGGCGCAAAGTCCATGGCCGAAGAACGACTGATTTCTGTTACCAGCTTCGCGGAAAAATCCGTCGATCCCAATATGGTCTCTTTAAACATTGAAGTCTGGAGCAAAGCCGCGAACGCAAAACAGGCTCAGGGATTGAATGCCGGCGAATTTCTGAAAGTTAAAAAGATTTTGGATTCTTTTAAAGTAAAAAAAGAAGACGTGCAGACCGAGAATTATTCGCTGAACCCTGAATACGTTTACAATCAAAAGACTCAGCAAAATACTCTCGCCGGATTTCGTGCACTGCAAACGTTAAGAGTTACTCTCAGAAAAACCGAAGACCTAGGTTCTTTTTTGGATGCGACGGTGACGTCCGCAACGAAGAATGAATCGGGCGTAAATGTGAATACTATTCTGTGGGACACCGACAAGCGTCCGCAGCTGGAAGTTGCGGCATTAGGCGACGCGGTTCGCAATGGACGTCAAAAAGCAGATGAGCTCGCGAAAGCCGCTAACGTTACGATCAAACGCGTCGCCGGAATAAGTCACGGAGCTTCTTCGAGCTTACCGGTTCCGATGATGCGTGGTGGATTGATGAAAACGATGGCGTACGAAGCGTCCTCGGCCCCCACCGAAGCGATGCCGGGACAAGTTAGAGTGCGCGTCGACGTTACAGCGCAATACGAAATACAGTAGACTGCAAAGCGACCCGCACGCCTACTAGCAATTGTTTTTCGGTGAAAGGCTTTTCTAAAAATTCTTCTGGCCCAGCGCCATGGGGAGCGTCGTAACTTCCAGATATTTTTAAACACGGAATTTCTGGATAGTGTTTAGAGGCCCACAGTGCAAGTTCGTGGCCACTCATCTTTGGCATAACGAGGTCGGTGATGAGCAAGATAATCTCCGCGGAATGTTTTTCTAAAAGTTGCATTGCTTCTTTGCCATTCGGTGCAAGAAGAACTTTGAAGTTGGCAAACTGAAGCATTTCGCCGATAAGTTCTAGCAAATCCTGATTATCCTCGACGAGCAGAATTGTATTTTTCAAAGCAAAAGCCTCCGACGTATTAAACAAACATTGTCAGTTTACTCGCGATAGAGGCGAACAATCAATGGAAACTCAAGAAACTCTTTGGTTTAAGACTTAGGTTCTGATTTCTCTGCTGGTTTTGCTAGTGGGAAAAGGTAAGTGGTCGTCATCTCTTTCTCAGAATGTATGACGTAAATTTCTATAACAGGTCCATCCATCACTAAACCATTTTCACGCATAAATACTTCTGCTTTTGGGTAGACTTTGACGGGCCCGATGCCCGGAGAGCCTTCAAAGATAGCGGTGACATAACTTCGCTCCGGGATTTCTTGCGATTTGAATCCCTCAGGAAGCGTCTTCGGAATTTCGCGGACGATGCATCCCCCACGACTCCGCAGTCGAATTTCTTCGACCATGTTAGCGTCGTCAATGTATTCGCCAAAGGACTGAGTGCAGTCGATTCCTTGCGACTTTGCCCAGGTCTCTACTTCTTGGATCACGGCGACGATCTTGTGGTAAGAGCCCACGTGTTCTTTGTAGATCATCTTCATGGCGGGCCTTGAAGCGCTGTTGATTTCGACCGACTTAAACGCACCCAAATAATAAGCCATCCAAGAACCTAAAGTGACCACAACAAGGACGGCCGCTAAAATAAATTGTCTTAAAATTTTCATTTCACACCCACTTGATGGAGCAACCCATCGACGGAATTTGATTTTCAGGAGCCGGTTGACCCACAGCCAAAAGTTTCACCGCGTTCAATAGCTCATGCCGAGTAACCTTCGAAGGATCTTTCCAAGAATCATCGAGCCGGCCGCGGTAGGCTAGCTTCAGTTCATGGTCGTAGACAAAATAATCAGGAGTGCAGAGGGCCCCAAAACTTCGAGCGGCAGACTGGTGTTTGTCGTGCAAATAAGGAAACGGATAATTTTTTTCGCTCGCACGTTTTGCCAAATTTTCAAGTCTGTCTTCGACGTGACTGTTTTCGTCGTTCGAGCATATAGCGACCATCGGGATGCCTAAAGATTTTAAACTTCGACCTAGTTCAATAAGCCGGTCTTCGATCGCCTTGACGTACGGGCAGTGGTTGCAAATAAAAACGACGACCAAGGGTTTGTTTTTTTTGAAATCGTCCAAACAATAATTTTTGCCATCCACCGATGGAAGAGAAAAATCTGGGCAAGAAATGCCGATCTCCGGAAATGGTGTTAGCGTCGTTGCCATTTAAAGTTCCGACCAGTGAATGGTTTTACCGTTTTCGGTGACCATTGTACCATCGGCTTCCACGCGTTCAAAATATTCTTGAAGGTTTGGATTGTCGTTTAAAGCTTTTAGTAAAGACATCCGTGTGGGCGCGTTCAGCGGGCTTTCGCAATAAGAAAGCGCATCGGTCAGTTCGTAAAGGAGACGATCCAAAAATGAAGTCCAATCATGACCGAGCAGCGGAATCCCACGCGGCATTGATCCTACGATAGATCCCGACGTCGTCACCTCGGGCGGAGAAGACAGGACGTTGATGCCGAGGCCAATCACGATGCGAACTTCGTCTCCTTGCAAAACGGATTCGAGTAAAATCCCCGCAACCTTTTTTTCGCCGATGTAGATGTCGTTCGGGGCCTTCAAGCTCCAGGCAAGAAAGGGCCACGTCGCCGCAAGCGCTCGGTAAACGGCGAGCCCCATCAGGCAACTGGTAATCGGCTGTGGTTTAGCCATCAGCAAGTAGCTCCAAGAGCTCAGCAAAGAATGCCCCGGGGTTCCGCCGATCCAAATATTTTTGCCACGGCCGCGACCGGCCAATTGATCATCGGCTAAAAATAAACAGAGGGCTTCTTGCAAAAGGTTTTCGCTGAAAGCTTCCGACTTCGCGAAATCATTCGTGCTGGACATCGACTTTTCGTGATGGACGTAAAGCTGATTGCTCTCTGCCCATTTTTTTGAAACTTCCCCGATGCGAATGTCGTTCAGAGGAGAATCTTCGCTCACGCTTAGCTCTCCCAGTCGAAAATAAGGCTGACGTCAGCGACGGGTGCCGAGTGGGTCAATGCCCCGACGGAAATAAAATCGATGCCGATCTCAGCAACCGAACGAACGCGGTCTAAAGTCATGTTGCCGCTGGCTTCGGTTTGAATTTCTTTAGGAACCATCGCGCGCGCTTTTTTTAAAGTTTCGTTGTCCATATTGTCCAACAAAATTCTGCG
>JACMRP010000184.1 GCA_014376325.1 Pseudobdellovibrionaceae bacterium | reverse complement strand
GACTGGTCAAAATTTAGAATCCACTTTTAAATCTGGCGAAAAATTCGAAATTCCAAACGTTGAAAACAAAGAAATGACTTTCCTCTATAAAGACGAAAGCGGTTACAGCTTCATGGATCAAGAATCCTTCGAGCAAATCACCATGACCGGCGACGAAATGGGCGATTCTCAATATTACCTCGTCGAAAATTTGAAAGTGGTTGTTTTGATTTACAACGATAAACCAGTTGCGGTCGATGTGCCGAAGGCCGTTAATTTGAAAGTTGCAAAATCAGACCCGGGCATTAAAGGCGATCGCGTTTCCGGTGCTACTAAGCCGGCAACGATGGATACTGGACTCGTGGTCCAAGTTCCACTTCATATCAACGAAGGCGATGTTTTGCGCATTGATACCTCGACGGGCGATTACGTCGAGCGCGTAAACCAAAAATAGCCCTTTCCTAACGCCAAATAAAGACGGACCTTAGCCCTGAAAATTCACTTTTTTCAGGGCATTTTTTTTGCCTAAAAACCAACGTCCAAGTTTATCTAATTGCGGCGCGTTAAATCTCCGCATTTACTCAAAAATACCTGAAAATAGAAAGGTCCAATTAAATCTGTTTTCTGGAGCCGCTTTTTGACCTTGAACCTCGAGCTCGAAATTAAATCTCTGCTAGAGCAACATCGGAATCCCGAGGTCGTCGCGGAAAAATTGATTTCGCTTTACGCCGAACAAACTGAAAAGTGGCCGGAAGAATCCTTTTTTGAGCTCTGCCGGTTTTTGCTCAATTGCGGTCTCTACAAAACTCTGATTCAATTCTGCCTAGAAAATTTGCAGCAAGAATACTTCACGATGCCTTGGGCTTTTTTTGTCCAAGCGCTGACGATGGGGCTGCCGGATTTAGAAGAGGACGTCGTTCAGTTTATCATCCAGGGAATTCAAGAACAGAACGGGGCCGAAGATGCCTCGCTCGCCCGCGGGGCCGCAAAATATATCACGAACTCTTCCGAGCTAAAAACTGAGCGTCGCCGTCGCCGACAAAAGTACGCCAAAGAATTAAAATCCGAGTGGCTGCAGCAGCTCATTACTTTCCGAACTCAGCAACTGTTCGAGCAAGAAAAATCGCTCCTCGGAAAACTTCAACGAATGTTTCCGGGCGATACCGATATCATGGACGAATTTAGAGAGCACAAGGAGCGAAATGCCCTTGACGTACTTGCGCGCAGATCCCCGATCAGTCGCGGGACGACATTCAGGGACCCTGCGCCATCCGTAGAAACGCAAAGTCAAATCGCGGACCTCAAAGAATCTATGCTTGCCGGTGCTAAGACATATCCGGATCTTGCCTTCGACTTCGCGATTGCCGCTTACATGCTTGAGGCCCCGGAACTGAGTTTAACTATTTTAGAAAACTCTGTTCTGACTTTGGCACAACGCTGGTTTTTGGTTGAAGTTAAATTACGATGTCGCCGATTTTTAGACGTGCTAAGTGATTTGAATCAGCTAGAACTGGCATTCGCAAACGACGGTGATACTTTTTTTTCGACCGCCTATCTAAGAGCCCAAGCCTATTGGGGCCTAAATCAAAAACATCTCGCGATCGAAATCCTCGAAACTATTCTGGCCTCTCGTCCGCATTTTCGATCTGCGGCCGCCCTGCTTGATGCGTGGAGAACTCAGTGAAACGAGTTCTGTTAATTCTGCTTCCACCATTAGTATTCCTTAGCTTGGTCGCGATCGGGCTGAAGTACTGGGCGCTGCCGGAAGCCGAGTCCTGGGCGCTAGGTAATTTAAAAGCCTATTCGGAAAAAAATCTTCCGGTAATTATTGAAGCGGAGAGTTTAAAATTTCATTTACTTAGACCCTCAGTAGCTGCCGAAAAGATTACCATAACCAGCAAAGATTCAATTAAAGAAATTACCGACAAAGTCAGCATCGAAAGCGTAAAAATAAACTTGGATCTTTTTCAGCTACTGACCGGACGTTTACACGTTTCGGCGTTGCTTGTGGATTCACCTAACGCCGTCGTTAATCTAGATCCCATTTTGGAAAAGCCCGGCAAAGCCGCCGCGCTGCCGCTCGATCAAATGTTTGAGTTGTTAGAAAAGGTTCCGGTTGAAAGAATATTTCTGCACAACGTTCACTCCCACTTGGTATCAAAACGCCACAATACTTCCGCCGACATTCAAGGCGCGGATCTTTTGATCGGCAACCATCAGAAGAAACTTTCCCTGCGCATTGATGTGCCACGTATAGGACTGATGATTCAAGGTCAGGGTCCGCTGCAGGCACGCGTTGATCTTTCAGCGATGCTGGCCCGTGATCAACTACAACTTTTACGCGCAGGAGTGCGTTTCGAAAATTCCGAAGTCGTTGTCCGAGGCGATTTTCCGCATTTTCAGCAAATCACAATTCATCCCGAAGCGAATCTGGAAGCCTCCGGAGAACTTAAACTTCAGGAATTATTTCAACAACTGCGTCCTCTGCTGGCGAGTTACAAATTGCCGGCTATCCAGGGCGACGCCACGATCAATCTAAAAATAGGAATCCAAGGTTTGGACCACCTAAGCGGGACGATGAATGTAAAAACGAAAGACGTTTCCGTTGCCGCCTTCGCGCTGGGCAATGCTTCTGTTCAGGGCGTTTTTAAAGGAAACAACGTCAGTTTTTCGGAAGCCGAAATCGTGCATCCCGCCGGGAAAGCTTTACTAACAAACACGGATTTTCAATTAGACGAAAACTTGAATTTTAAAACCCACGTGAAAGTTTCTGAGCTCGATGTGCAAAAACTTTTGGTATCGCTCAATTTGACTGAAATTCCTGTCTGGTTACAACTTCAAGGTGAAATGCCCTGTCGGGGTAATTTTAAAATGCCGCTCAAAATAAATTGCGAAGCCACCTTGCGCGGCCAAAATGCTTTGGTCCAATCAACGTATAAGGATCCAAAGTCCGTCATCGTCGACATCGCCGAAATGACCGCGAAGGGCACGACGGAAATCACCGACAAGTCCGTCAGTTACAAAGCAACCCTGACCCTCGGAAAAGATGCCGGCGAATCGTCAGGCGTGATCGAATACGCGAAGGGCTTTGATATAAAATATTCGAGCCCGCAAGTTGATTTTGAAAGTGTCCGGAACTTAGCGAACCTAAAGTTCAAAGGCGTCACTTCCTTAGAAGGCGGCACACGCGGCGACTCGCACGCGGCCACTTTCGATATGAAGTTAAAGACTCAGAATTTTACCTTTGAAAATTACTATTTCGGTCAAATGAACGGCGTGATGAATTATAAAAAAGGCCATCTGTATATCGATGACATCGCGGGCCTGCTGCCAAAATCCAGTTACCAAGGTAATGTCGATGTTGATTTTCACGATTCAAAAATCAGCGGCAAGATCAAGGCACCGACGCTAGAGCTTTCTGACCTGGTGAAAGTTTTTGAAGGCCAGTATTTATTTCCGCTAGATTTGCGAGGCGGTGGTGCTGCCGACATATCTTTTGCGGGGCCGCTCAATTTTTGGAAGATGTCGTACCAGCTAGATTCTAAGTTTCGACTTGGCCAACTTGCCGGAGAATCTTTCGACGAGCTTACCCTCCAAGTTCAGTCCACGGACGGCAATATGCAGATTCAGAAAGCGACACTGAAAAAAACCACCGGAAACATTACCGTAGTCGGAGGCATAAATCCGCAACAAGAAATGAACGTAAAGATTGATGGTCGCAACTTTCGGCTTGATGAATCAGATTCGGTCAATAAAATTAGTTCGAATATTTTCGGCGTACTAAACTTTACAAGCCAGATTCGGGGTAAAGTTCTGGAACCTGAAGTTACGCTTCGTGGTAGCGTGACCGAAACCGTGCTCGACGAACAAGAAATTCCTTCGTCTTTCTTCGACCTAAAAATTCGAAGAACCGTGATGGAGGGCAACGCGAATTTTTTTGGTCACAGGATTCAAGCCGACTGGTTGATTCCGTTCAATAATACGCCGATGCGACTTCGATTAAAAACGGTCGACTGGAATTACGCTTCGATGTTTTCGATATTAGGCGGAAACTCCCTGCAAAACGAATACGACTCAAGCTTGACGGCAGACATCGACTTACGCTCCGACAGCGGCCAGTGGCAAAAAGCCACGGGAAGCGTTGCCATTAAAAATCTGTTTCTAAAACGCGGCAACTTGTCCTTCCGAAATCCCGAACCGATTCAGGTTAAAATGGATGACGGTCGCATCCGCATCCAGAATTTCAATCTTGAAGGACCACAGAACAGCAT